>NZ_JBNNWE010000012.1:0-90069 GCF_050280905.1 Pseudomonas sp. NPDC086278 | reverse complement strand
CGCGGCATGCTCGAACTCGAAGGCATCCGCGACGCCTTGTATCGGCAGATTCGTCAGTTGCGTGGCGACGTGCCGCGTGAACTGTCGCCGCACTGGGAAGGCTTGAACGATCAGCGCCGCAGTCTGGTGCGCATCGTGCCGGCGTGGATGGTGGTGCTGTTCACCGTGGTCTGCCTGGTGGTGATGTATTCGGGTTTCGCCTGGGTGCTGGGCGAGCAACGCGAAACCGTTCTGCAACCTTTTCAGCAGCTAGATCCGGCCGCGGTCCAGCCGCAGTCGCAGCCGTAAACAGGGACGTGTGATGAAAAAGTTTTTCAAGAAAGTCGGCGCATTTTTGCGCAAGACCTGGGTCTGGTCCTTGCTGGTGGTGCTGTTAGTCGCGCTGCTGGTGTGGTTCGTCGGGCCGCTGCTGGCGGTGGATGACTACAAGTTCTGGGAAGGTTCGACCTCCCGTTTATTGACCATCAGCGTGCTGTTCCTGATCTGGGGCCTGACCATGGTCTTCGTCAGCTGGCGCGCCGGTGTGCGTAAAAAGGCTGTCGAAGAATCCGAAGACGGCCAGGACCGTCTTCGCCGTGAAGACCTGATCGACGAAGAGCAGAAAGAGCTTCGCGTGCGCTTCAAGGACGCGTTGAAAACCCTGAAGACCTCGAGCCTGTATCGCGGTCGCAGCGAGCGCTGGCGCAGTGATTTGCCGTGGTACTTGCTGATCGGCCCGCAGGGCAGCGGCAAGACCAGCCTGCTGGACTTCTCGGGCCTTGAGTTTCCGATCAACAAGATCGACCGCAAACTGACCCGTGACACCCTCGGCACTCGTCATTGCGACTGGTATTTTGCCGACCACGGTGTGCTGATCGACACCGCCGGGCGCTACCTGAGCCAGACGGATGCCGATGTCGACAGCAGCGCCTGGAACACCTTGCTGGAGCTGCTGCGCAAGCGTCGCCGCAACCGTCCGTTGAACGGCGTGCTGGTGACCATCCCCGTTGAAATGCTGATGGGCAACACCGAGCAGGACCTGGACGCCCTGGCGCGTCTGGTGCGTTCTCGCTTGCAGGACGTGCATCAAAAACTGCACGTCGACGTGCCGGTTTATCTGGTGCTGAGCAAGGCTGACAAGCTGCTCGGTTTCGACGAGTTCTTCGATCAACTGACCCGCGAAGAAAGCGATCAGGTGCTCGGCACCAGTTTTCGCAAAGAGCAGAGCGGCACCGACGTGGCTGTATTGCGCGCCGAGTTCGAAGAGCTGCTGCGTCGCCTGAACAGCCAAGTGATCATGCGCATGCACCAGGAGCGCGACACCCAGCGCCGTGGCCGTATCCTCGACTTCCCGCATCAACTGGGGCAGATCGGCGAGCGTATGTGCCTGTTCGTCGACATGGCGTTCACCGGCAACCGCTACCAGCGTGTCAGCCAGTTGCGCGGTTTCTACCTGACCAGCGCACCGCACCTGACGCAAGAGATGGACCAGACCACCGCCGGCATCGGCGCCAATCTGGGGATCGACGCCGGCGTACTGCCGACCCTGCGCAGCGGCCGCTCGCGGTTTATCCACCATTTGCTCAGCCGGGTGATTTTTCCCGAGGCCGATCTGGCCGGTCTGGACAAGCGCGAACGCAGCCGCATCCATTGGGGCCAACGTGCGTTGTACGTCGGTGCACTGGCGGCGCTGGCGCTGTTCGGCATGCTGTGGGCCGGTGGTTTCTCCGCCAACTATGAACGTCTGGAAAACCTGCGCAACCTGGCCACCAACTGGACTCAACAGCGTTCGGCGCTGAACGCGCGCGATGATTCCATGGCCGTGCTCAAACCCCTCGACACCAGCTACGCCGCGACTCAGGTGTTCCCGAAAAAAGGTGACGTCAGTTATCACGAGCGCGGCGGCCTGTACCAGGGCGAAGAGGTCAATCCGGTGGTCAGGGACGCCTACGAGCGTGAGCTTGAAGCGCAACTGCTGCCGAAGGTCGCGACGCTGCTGGAAGGTCAGATCCGCGCCAACATGAAGGACCGCGAACGCCTGCTCAACAGCCTGCGTGCGTACCTGATGCTGAACATGAAAGACCGTCGCGACGGCCCGTGGCTCAAGGATTGGGTCGCCACCGAATGGTCCCAGCGCTACGCCGGCAACACCGCCGTGCAGAACGGTCTGAACACACACTTCGAGCGTTTGTTGAAGCAGCCGTTTATCTACCCGCTGAACGATCAACTGGTGGCACAAGCGCGCCAGGTTCTGCGCAGCGAGTCGCTGGCCAACGTGGTGTACCGGATGCTGCGCGAACAGGCGCGCAACCTGCCGGAATACCGTTTGAGCCAACACATCGGCCCGCAGGCTTCGCTGTTTGTCGGCACCGATTACGCGATCCCGGGCTTCTACACCCAACAGGGTTATCAGCAATATTTTTCGGTCCAGGGCGCCACGCTGGTCACCGACCTGCTGCGTGACAACTGGGTGCTGGGCGAAGGCTCGGGCATCAGCGGCATGGACTTGCGTCGCCTGATGGTCGAACTGGAGCAACTGTACTTCCGCGACTACGCCAACTTCTGGAGCGAAGCGGTCGGTCAGGTTGCACTGCCGCCGATCAGCGATTTCAGTGAAGGCGCCGAGCAACTGGCGGGCCTGACCTCGGCCAACTCCCCGGTGCTGCAACTGCTGGTGGAAGTGCGCGAGAACACCCGGTTCCCGGCGGAAGCCGAACCGGCTGATCAAGCCGCCGATGCTGCCGGAGCACTGGCAGACCAGAAAGGCAAGTTGGGCAAAGTCGGCAAACTGGCGTCGGCTGCGGCGGATAAAGCGTCGGACATGGCCGCTGCCAAGAACCTGCCGGACACCGCCAAGAAATCCCTGCAACGGCGCTTCGAACCGCTGCACCGTCTGCTGGATGACAACAACGGCCCGGCCGCTGATCTGACCCCGGCGCTGACCGCGCTCAACGACCTGCAAATGCAAGTCGCCAGCCTGGCCCGTGCCAGTTCGCCAGACCAGGCTGCCTTCGAAATGGCCAAGACCCGCATGAGCGGCCAGCGTGATGCGCTGAGCAGCTTGCGCAATGCGTCCAACCGTTTGCCGCGTCCGGTCAGCGTCTGGTTCAACGTGTTGGCCGAAGACACCTGGCGCCTGGTGCTGAACAATTCCTATCAGTACCTGAACCAGCGTTATCAGAGCGAGCTGTACAGCTTCTACGGCAAGGCGATCAACAAGCGTTACCCGTTCAGCGCCCACAGCACCAGCGACGTCGCGATCAGCGACTTCCGCGAGTTCTTCAAGGCGCAGGGCATCAACGATCGCTTCTTCGAGACCTACATGCGTCCGTTCGTCAGCGGTGATCCGGGTAACTACCGCATGCGCAGCATCGACGGTCACAGCCTGCCGGTGTCCAAGGTCTACCTCGACCAGATGGCCGCCGCCCAAGTGATCCGCCAGAGCTTCTTCGCCGCCAACCCGGCCGAGCCGCAAGTGCAGTTCAAACTGGAGCCGTACACTCTCGACCCGGCGGTCAGCCGTTCCGAGTTCAAGTTCGGCGACAAGACCATCGAATACCGCCATGGTCCGATCGTGCCGGTGTCGTTCAAATGGCCGACCGACGCCGAAGACGGTCGCACCAGCCTGGTCCTCGACAAAATGGTCGGCCGCCCGATCGGTATCGAGAAGAACACCGGCCCATGGTCGCTGTTCCGTCTGTTCGACCTGATGCAGACCGAATACCTGAGCGGTCGCGACGTGCTGGTACTGAAAGCGGACGTGGGCGGCCTGCGTGCCAATTACCTGCTCAGCAGCCAGCGCACGCCAAACCCGTTCGATATGGGCGTGCTGCGCACCTTCCGTATGCCGGTGCAGCTCTGATGCTGGTTGCCACGCCCTGGCGCAGCGCTGCGCGTACCGACGCCGGCAAGGTTCGGGCGCGCAACGAAGATGCTTTCCTCGACTGTCCACAGCAGGGGCTGTGGGTGGTCGCGGATGGCATGGGCGGTCACCAGGGGGGCGACATCGCCAGCCAGTTGATCGTCGCCAGCCTGGCGGAATTGCCGGTGCAGGACGATTTCGACGAACGACTCAAAGGTATTCGCCAGTGCCTGCACTGGTTGAATCGTCGCTTGGGCCAGGAGTTGACCGTCAGCGCCGGGCGCCATGACAGCATCATGGGCAGCACCGTGGTGGCGCTGCTGGTGGAAGGCAATCGCGCGGCCTGCATCTGGGCCGGCGACAGCCGTTGCTACCTGTGGCGCGGCCAACGGTTGTATCAGCTGTCCAAGGACCATTCGCTGCAACAGCAACTGATCGACGAGCAAAACATGAGCCTCGAAGACGCCCGTGCGCATCCATCGGCCCATGCCCTGACCCGCGCGGTCGGGGCAGCTGACGTGCTGACGCTGGACGTGCTCGAACTCGAGGTTTACCCCGGCGATACGTTTCTGTTGTGCAGCGATGGTTTGTACCAAGGGCTCAGCAGCGATGCCTTGGGCAATGCCCTGAGCCTGACCGCGCCGCACGTTGCGCTGGAGCGTCTGTTCGACGGCGCCCTGCGTGGCTCGGCGCGGGACAACCTGACTGCCGTGGTGATCCGCCAATGACCCAACTCATGCCGCCGCTCGACGACCTGCTGGTGACCGACGAGGAGGCCAGCAACCTGACTTACTTTGCGTTCGCCAAATCGCATAAGGCTGAGCCCGCGCTGGCGCCGACCAAGGCCAGTGTCGGCGAAATGCCCGAGGTGCTCGCAGGCCGTTACCGCATCGAGCGCTTGCTTGGGGCTGGCGGCATGGGCGCGGTTTACCGCGCTCGGGACTTGCTGAGCGAACAGTTCGGCGATCCCGACCCTTACCTCGCGCTGAAAATCCTCAGCGAAGAATTTGCCGAATCGCCGGACGCCAGCGCCTTGCTCTACAGCGAGTTCGCCCTGACCCGACGCCTGCGCCACAACAACGTGCTGCGTTTGCACAGCTTTGAAGTGGACACCGATTGCCAGCGCGCCTTCATCACCATGGAACTCATGCGTGGGCTGACCCTGGACAAACTGCTCTGCGAGCGGCCGCTGGGCCTGCCGTGGAAAGAACTGCGTGACATCGCGCTGCCGCTGCTCGACGCGCTGGCCTACGCCCACGCTCGCGGCGTGCTGCACGGTGACATGAAACCGAGCAACGTGATGCTCAGCGAAGACGGCGTGCGTCTGTTCGACTTCGGGTTGGGCCAGGCCGAGGAGGGCATCTTGCCCGGCCTGCCACACCTGAGCCGCGACCGTTTCAACGCCTGGACCCCCGGCTACGCCGCTCCGGAACTGCTCGAAGGCCAGCCGCTGACCGCCAGCGCCGACGTCTACGGCGTGGCCTGCGTGCTCTACGAATTGGCGGGCGGCAAACACCCGTTCCGCCGCTTGTCGTCAATCGAGGCCCGCGACGCGCACCTCGACCGCGAACTGCACGCACCGCGCAATCTACCGCAACACTGCTGGCCAGCCCTGCGAACGGCGCTGGCGTTCAACGCGGCTGATAGAACGATTACCGCTGCACAACTGCGTGCCGCCATGGGCGCCACTTCGTCTTTGCTGCAACGTCTGCGACTGCGGGCGTAACGGATGACTACCGAACAGGGAGCAAGCCATGTTCAACCCCGCTAACGAAACGCACTTCAGCCTGACGGTCGACGGCGATCAGACCGGCAACCTGCAAGTACTGGCGTTCACCGGCACTGAAAGCATCAGCCAGCCTTATCGCTTCGACCTCGAACTGGTCAGCGAAAACCCGGACCTGGACCTGGAAACACTGCTGCACAAGCAGGCGTTCCTGGCGTTCGATCCGCACGGCTCCGGCATCCACGGCCAGATCTACCGCGTCGCCCAAGGCGATGCCGGCAAGCGCCTGACCCGCTACAAAATCTCGCTGATGCCGCAACTGCAATACCTGCATCACCGCACCAACCAGCGCATCTATCAGCAGATGTCCGCGCCGCAAATCATCGCGCTGATCCTCGAAGAGCACGGCATCAAAGGCAACGCCTACAGCTTCCAGCTCAGCAAGCCGTGCCCGGACCGCGACTACTGCGTGCAGTACGACGAAACCGACCTGCATTTTGTCCAGCGCCTGTGCGAAGAGGAAGGCATTCACTACCACTTCCAGCACAACCCCAAAGGTCATCTGCTGGTTTTCGGTGACGACCAGACCGTGTTCCGCAAACTCGGGCAGCCAACCGCGTACGTGCAGGGCAGCGGCATGGTCGCCGACGAACCGGTGATCAAAGGCTTCAAGCTGCGCCTGGAAACCCGCACCGGCCGCGTGACGCGCCGCGACTACGACTTTGAAAAGCCGCGTCTGCAACTCGAAGCGGCGTACAAGCCCGACGGCGAAAGCACCGAGCCGGACCTCGAAGACTACGACTACCCCGGCCGCTTCCTCGACCGTACGCGCGGCAAATTCCTCAGCCAGCGCGCCCTCGAACGCCACCGCGCCGACTATCAACAAGCCGAAGGCCACGGCGACCAGACCACGCTGCTCAGCGGCCACTTCCTGGAAATCTCCGACCACCCGCGCACCGAGTGGAACGACCTCTGGCTGCTCACCGAAATCGTCCACGAAGGCAAACAACCGCAAGTCCTCGAAGAGTCCGTGACCAGCGACACCACCGACAACAAAGACGATTTCCACCAGGGCTACCGCAACCGCTTCCTCGCCACCCCGTGGGCCGTGTTCCACCGCCCGGCGCTGCGCCACCCCAAACCACGCGTGCTCGGCAGCCAGACCGCCATGGTCACCGGCCCCAAAGGCGAAGAAATCCACTGCGACCCATACGGCCGCATCAAGGTCCAATTCCACTGGGACCGCGAAGGCCAGGCCGACGATAAAACCAGCTGTTGGCTGCGCGTCTCATCGAGCTGGGCCGGCGACCGCTACGGCGCCATCGTCATCCCGCGTATCGGCATGGAAGTCCTCGTCACCTTCCTCGAAGGCGACCCCGACCAACCACTCGTGACCGGTTGCCTGTACCACAAGGAAAACCAGGTTCCCTACGAATTGCCGGCCAACAAAACCCGCACCGTCTTCAAAACCCTCAGCTCACCGGGGGGCGGCGGGTTCAACGAGTTGCGGATCGAAGACAAGAAAGGCGCGGAGCAGATCTTCATTCACGCCCAACGGGATTGGGATGAAAACATTGAGCACGACCAGAAGATTCGTGTCGGTAACGAGCGACATGACACGGTAGTTAAGAACACTTACACCGAGCTCAAGGCCGAAGAGCATCGCACCACCATTGCGGATCGCAAGGTTGAAACGCGGCTGGATGATCACCTGACGATTGGGCAGAACCAGCATGTGAAGCTGGGGACTGCGCAGCTGACGAGTGTTGGGAAAGAAATTCATGTGAAGGCTGGGGAAAAGATTGTCATTGAGGCTGGGTCGGAGCTGACCATTTTGGGGGGCGGGAGCTTTATCAAGCTGGATGGCGGTGGGGTGACTGTTGTTGGGCCGGTTATCAAAATTAATGCGGGAGGGTCGGCGGGCTCGGGGACTGGAATCGGCATAAAACCGCCGGTGCTGCCGGGGGCGGCGGATAAGGATAAGGCGGGGAGTTTGATGGATCAGGCGTTGGGGAATGCGTCTGAGGAGCAGATCAAGCGCAAACCGAAGCGGATGCTCAATTTTTCTGGGTAAGACATCGACGGCAATCCAAGCCACCAGGGATCAGAATTCAGGTAATTGGTAATGACAGAGACAACCAGCAAGAAAGTAGAAAAATGGTCGTATCCATTAAAAGCAGGGGCGACCGGGGCGACAGATCCGCAGCAGTTCTACAAAGCTCTAGCCAAGGCCAAAGATGGTTTCTACCCGTTGGGTGCCAATGGTCTTTGGCATGGTGGTGTTCATTTCGACGAAGCCTCGGGTTTGGTGCCGGATTTGGCGGAAGTCAAGTGCATCGCGGATGGTGAAGTAGTCGCTTACCGTATTGATAGTACTTACCCGAAGTCGGCCTACGGTACGGCAGAGTCCGAGTTCTCGACTGGTTTTGTGCTGGTTAAGCACCGTTTGGAAGTACCGGTGCAGCCTGCACCCCCGGCGGCTGGATCGCCTGCGGCGCCTCCCGCGCCTGTACCAAGCCTGAACTTTTTCAGTCTTTACATGCATTTGTTGCAGTGGAGGAACTACGAAGAAACTCCAGCATTGTCGCGACCGCCCTTTTGGGGTGGTGGTACGTTGCAGGTCAAAACAACGGCCGACGACGAAATCCTCGGTTTGCGCGTTCGTCAGGAACCGCGTGGTAAGCCAGGGTACGCAACCGTGCTGACGGTTTTGAGCCGCGGTACGGTCGTCGAGACGGGTGAAGAGCAAAATGGTTGGCTCAAGGTGGTCAGCGTCACGCCGGCTAATACCGATCTTCAACCCGGCGCAGGCTGGGTTTTCAAGAGAGAAATGACGGCGGGCCCGACACCCAACACTTACGTCATTGGCTGCGCTGCAAAAGACCCGATGAATCCACCTCAGAAAGGTCTGGTTGTTCGCGCTTCTGCAAGCCAGTCAGGCGCTGCAAAAGCCATTTTGCCCCACGGCACGCAAGTCAGAATCGGGAGCGACGGGACGCGTGGCAAGTACCAGAAACTGTTGGAGATTGTCAGCGGGAATGCTGTTCCTCCGCTGGCACCTGCAGATGTGCTTGGGTATGTCTGGGAGGGGCAACTTGAAGCCAAAAGTGAGCCAGCCGAAAAGGACTCAGTACATGTTTTGGCGACTCCATTCCCGATTACGGCGGGGAGTCTGATCGGTCACGTGGGCAAATATCAAAACCATTCGGATTCGGCGCCAAAGAATCTGTTGCACGTTGAGGTATTTAGCTGCGAAGACGTAAAGGCATTTACCGAACTGAGTAAAGAGAAAGCGGCGGGGATGCCAGCCGCCGGAAAAACGCTCGTAAAAATTCCAAAATACAGCGTGTTGATCACTCACACACAAGGAATGAGCGCAACAAATCCTCCTAAGGTGACAGATACTCACAAAAAGGTTGGCAATGACTTCTTTATCCCCGTCGGGGTGTTGGACGCGCTACCAGCGGAAAAAAAGATAAAAGTTCCTATTGTGATGGGTGAAACCACCACCTACACGCTTTGGTGGCGTCTGGATGGGTTGCTGGGGGATGCCGAAGGGAATGAGATTAACGGATGGTTTGCAGAGCCTGACACTACCTTGTCGCGCCATTCACCTTTTGAGTGGGAAGGTTTTAGCTTTATAGATGAGGCCGGGAGTAACGTGGATCATTTGGCCGCGTTTCTTCATGCACAGGAAGGTCTTAGTGAGGAAGAACAAGCGAACTACCAGCCTAATATCGGCAACGCCGAAGAAAGTTCTACAAAGCAAAACCTTTACAAAATTCTAGACAGAAACGGCGATAAAAAGCTCACGCCTTCGGAAATAAAAGAGGCTTTGAGTAAGCCATGGTTCGCACAGCCAATTTCTCAGATGGTTACACGCTATGAAAACGAGTGGCAATTCAAACAAGAAAAATGGGATTCTCTGGATGAATTGATGGGTCACAGTGAATCAGAGCCACATGATGAATGGATGGAAGAAAAGGCAAGAATTAAGAAGTTGAGCTGGTGGGACAAGCTTGTCGGGCAACATGGAATTACCAGTGATACTAATGTTCGGCATATTCATCCGATTGCGCTTATTGGCAATTTCACTGCGCCACGTGATCTGATTACCTTGGAAATGCTTAGGGCGGCTAACCCAGCAGGGGCGGAAGCACATCACTCGAATATTTTACCCTATCTTAATAAGTATGCTGCGGCGTATAAGCTTGAGCAACCTAAAGCTATTGCACATTTTCTCTCTCAAGTTGGCCATGAAAGTCAATTCAGGATTATTGAAGAGGGCTTGAATTATAGTGCCAGACAAATGAAAAAAACCTATGGATGCAGACGGCATAACAATGTGAATGGCTATAATGAGCAAACGGATAGCTGCGATTTTGGTGTGTTGAGAAGCAAGCTTTGGTCAGAAACAAGTCATTACGCGATGAATGCTGAAAATCTTGCCAGTTACGTTTACGCGGACCGAATGGGTAATGGCAATGAGGCTAGTCGAGACGGTTATCGATATCGTGGCCGTGGAATGTTGCAAGTAACCGGTAAATCAGAGTATCAACGATTCACTAATGTCCATAATCAGCGAAACCCTTCGGATATTCAGGATTTTTTGGCCAATCCGGATCTCCTGATATCCTCAACCGAATACGGTGTTGAGTCCGCTTTCGTCTTCTGGTTTACCAAAACTGGTCAGGGAGGCTCAAAATTGTGCGAAGTCGCCAAGGTAGGCAGCGTGGTTGACGTAACACAAATGGTGAATGGCGGTCAAAACGGGTATACGGACAGGAACAATAGATACCAAGCCCTCGCTGCACTAATGAATATTAACTAAGAGGTCATTCGCTATGCTCCGTTTTTTCATGTTTGCTTTCGTTTTTCTTATATCAAATTCCAGCAGTGCTCAAGATGTAGATTACCTTCAGGGTCGAGTGATTCAGGGGCCGTTTAAAACTAATGTTGTAAAGGGAGGGGAGCTGTCCTTTTTGCAGACAGGGAGCGCAGAGTTTCCGGTTTCTTTGGTTTTGGATGTTGTTGGTGTCGATAATAAAAAAAATAGAAATCTTGTCGATAAATATGATGTGGCGGGCTCGGACCCAAAAATCGAGTCGATTTTCTTTTATCCGGTAAAGGGTAAGAAAAATGTACTTGTTTTGGTTTCTTGGGAAATCACGAGCAGAGGAATTGGAACGTACGGAACCCTTTATCAAGTTTATGGGTATGAAAAAGGTTCGGACAATAAATTGGTCGTGAATAAGCTTGTCAGGTTTGATAAGAACTTGAGTGGGATGGAAGGGTATCAAGAAGGTGAGGAGCAACATTTCCCTTATGTTAATGCAGGTTTGATCAAGTCCTATATTAACGCTGCTAAATAGTGATGGCTGGCAATTTTTTGCGTGCCATAGGGGAACGCCACGCTTTATCACTTGTGCGTAAACGTGGCTTGTTCCCGGATTCACGGTTTTCGTAAGTGATTGGGAGGTAGTGGGCAAAAGTGCAGTCAGCGGCTTCCTTGTCGCGCATTTCAGGGTGAAAAGGGGACGGATTTATTTATGATATGCGGTCTCCAATAAATAAATCCGTCCCCTTTTCCTTCACCCATGAACCGTTAAAGGAATGGAGTCTATGAGTTGGTGTCGTCTCCGACTCTTCTTTGGATACCGGATGGAATTGGGAGTAGAGCGAGGACATGAGATTCCAGTATTTAGCCATATCATTGCTCAGCCTGCTGTGGACGGCACCTGTATTTGCCGAAGCAACTACTTTTAGCCCAACGAAAAACGTTGAAGCGACGCTCGTGCTGGAAGGCTCAATGTTAACGGTCGCTGTTAAAAGCGATACACATAGCGAATCTCGGACAATCGCTTTTCAAGCTGAAAACGAACTGCATGTGCAAATAGACGATTTCAATTTTGACGGTGTAAATGATTTTGCGGTCTGGCAAATCGATGACGGAATGGGCACCTACACCATTCACAGGATTTTTGTTTACCAGCCCGAAGCAGATTTTTTCAAAGAGCTGACTCCAGCTTGTGGCGACGATTTCGTCAATTTGCGCATAGAGCGCGACAAGAGAACTCTGCTCAGTACCTACTGGGAAATGAGTGAGCCAAAGCTCTGTGTCACCATTTTTTCCCCAGATTAAGTTCTTGGATTTCATCTGAATAGATCAAGGATAGAAAATCGTGAAACGTTTCGTTTTAGGCGTTTTTTGTGCGCTGACATGCCTGGCCGTTTTGCCGGTTTCAACGGCACTTGCTCAGGATGAGTGCAACAAGATCTCCGCAAGCCAACAAATTGATAAGTGCTCAGAGGTATCGAAGGTTGCCGCAGATTCGCAGTTGAACATGAGTTATCACCAACTGATGGCTCGGCTCGAAACCCAATATCTAGCCGAACCCGACACAGGCACGGCCTATACGGCGAAGGTCAAAGACGCACAGCGCGCGTGGATGAAGTTGCGCGATGCGAATTGCCCGCTCGAAGCGTTTGAGATCAAGCCTGGTACTTCTGCCTATGTGACGACCGTGAACAATTGCATCGCAAGAATGAGTCGCGAGCGTTCGGTGTTTCTGGACGGTATCGCACCCGACATCGTGAGTGGTTCGGCTGTAGGGCGCGGGTCAGATGTCTCGTGTCCGTCTGAGAACTTTGCTCAATTTCTACCGGTGTTTTCCGCGAATCCTGAGTCCCAGAGGCGTCTAACTGCGCCAGCAGTGAAGATTCTGGTGTTAAAGCGCACAGAAGACCGGGGCCGATTCGAGCCCTCCATTACTGCGGAAACTGGCTCCGGTTTGGCGTTTCCATTGATGAGTGCGATGGAAGGCAAGACTGCGGGGCTTCAGATCGAGTCGGTCGACGACAATCACATGAACGTTGTGGATAAACGGGCAGGTAATAGCAACATCAAGATTTTTAACTTCGCTAAAAAATCATGCTGGGCAATGGTGGGTATTGAGGATTGGTCGATCAGCGAGAAGGAGCTTGTCGCATCCAGTAGACCCGGAATGAGCCGTGTCGAGGACTTCTGTTATCAGCGTGCCGAGGGCTTGGGTGGGTTAGGGTTTCTTCAACAATACCGTCTGACTGGGGAATTGATTGAAGCGTCTCTGGAAAACTATGTTTGTGCTGCCGCGTCGGGTGATCCACAGGCGAGTTTGTCGGCGGCAAGATTAAGTCTTTCGCAGATGGCTCCTCAGTTAGAAACCATCAAGGTTGAAGCGTTGTTCAAAGCGGCAGCGACGACTCTACCGGACGGGGCGCTGGGTTATGCCGCGTATTTTTGTAACGGTAACTCCACCGACTATAACGGCCCTTGCTTGCATCCCGAGCAAGCGGAAAGGGAAGTTATTCGTGCGGTTTCCATGGGATCGACAGAGGCGATGAACATTCTGGGTTCCTATTTTGAGAGTGGCGACTTAGGAACAAAGGATATGTCCCGGGCGCTGGCCTGTTATCAATTGTCAGCTGATAAAGGTAATCCGCAGGGTATCAACAACGTAGGGCGCTTGGGATCGCAAGGTGCAGAATCGATCAAGGCAAGTCACTGCATCTGATGCTCCGAGTGCGGATGTGACTAATACATCTGAATCAAAGAAGGGGACATTAAATCCCCTTCATGGTTTCTACTACACCTTCGCCCGATGCTCCGCCGGATTCGACGAATCAATATGATCCAGCGCTCGCTCCACAAGTAACCGAACCCCATCCGACATTCTGCTGAGCGCCAGTGCTACGGAGCGCAGCGGGCCTTCCACATCGTCGGCCAGGTTGGCGGCGATGGCGCTGATGGACAGCAGGTCTTCGGAGGCATTCGCCAATAGAGCTTCGGTGTCGATGTCGGGGGAGACGGTGAAGAGGTTGCCTTTACGAGGTTTGGGCTTCTCAGGCAATGGTGCGAAATGGTGGTTGAGGGCGCGTTCGGCGGCTTCGTGGAGTTTCTTCGAATCGAGGGATTCGTAGGGGGAGGTGGCTTCGTTTTGTGGTGGATTGGGTGTTGGCTTGATCATTAGTAATTTCCGATATGTGTTTTAGATGTAGCTGTCTCCTCTTCGCTTGCATTCGAATGAGGGTGGCAGCCGTGCGCAGGTGTGCAAGACCGGGCATATCGGACCCCGGCAGACCCCAAAGGGACCTCCCACGCACAGCCGCCATGAAGCATTTACATCGAGCAGGAAGACTCTCGATGTTCGGTTTGGCGACCGTGCGGCGATATGTACCGGACTTGCACGTCCGTGTCACCGATTTTGCGGTAACGAACAAAGACTATCGGCGAAGCCAAAGGCTGCCTAGTTCACGAACAGCACCACGTGTTGAAGGAAATATCCGATGGCGTCGAGCGTAGAAAGATCAAAATCTTCACGCTTTTAAACAACCTCGTTTCGTCAATGACTTGGTAGTCATCAGCGTCAAAAACTACGGCATCTTCCGCTATCACTGCACAACAGTGGCGTTCTCGCTTGAAGCCGCTACACTGCGCCGGCCGTTCACTTTTCTCTTGAGGCTGTACGCATGAAATTTCGTTTTCTTCTGTGGATGCTGGGTTTGTTGATGGGTAAGGCCAGTCGGACTAATCCTGCGTTTCAGCAGCAGTTGGGTGACAAGGAGTTGGTGTTCCAGCTACAGACCCTGGACGGGAAAGTGGCGCGGCATTTCTTTGTGAAGGATCAGCGCATTACCAGCAAGTCGGGCGTGTATGCCGAGCCGGCGTTTGCGATTGCCTTCAAAGACGCGGCGTATGGCTTTGCCACGATGCAGGCGAAGAACAAGCAACTCGCGTTTATGCAGGGGATTCAGGACAAGTCGATTCAGATCAAGGGCAACCCGGCGTTGGTGATCTGGTTTCAGGGGTTGACCAAGTATTTGAAGCCAAAGAAAGCCAAGCCTAAAGCTTGAATTAAGCAGGGGTTACGCGGGCCTGTTTCTGTACAGCCGGCTAGCCCTTGAACGATGTTTTAGGTGTCACGTTACTTTAGCGTTTTGCCTTTAAATAGGGCCTATTACTGTCATTTCTGTCAGGTGGCAGGTTGTTTCTTTGATGCTCTACTGGCGCTTGAGATCCATGGTGGATTCTCATACCGCTTGATGGAGCAAGATCATGACTCAGACACTTAATACGATGAGCGCCGGCACGTTGGATCCAACTTTCGGCGAGGGCGGCATACTTCGAAATTTCCCGGAAATTTCCGGGTATGACATGGCAGCTGTTCTCGCATTGCCCGAGAAAAAGCTATTAGTAGTCATCCCACTGCTGGGAGACGATGCTCTATTCGTAGTCGCACGATTGAATGAGAACGGAACGCTTGACGGTACGTTTGGAGAAAGACAAACCGGTTTCGTCGAGGTTGCTTTAAAAGAGGCTCGTCTTGCCAAAGTAATCGGGTTGCGCGAATTAAACGATGGCGGATGGCTGATTCTTGCGGAGTACCAGTCCACGTCCTCGGGTGATTACGGCCTGCTTCTTGTTCGACAGTTCGCTAATGGGCGGCTGGATACGTCTTTTGGCGAGGAGGGTTCGCGTTACATTCCTTATAAGCGTCTGGGGGGAACCGAATACCAGGTTGTGCCGCAGAGCGCTGCTGAGCGGGACGAGAAATCGACTTTTTCATCGGAACCGCAAATTATAAGAAATAGCGTGAATTTTGCTGTTCAGCAGTCGGACAATAAAATCGTACTGGTCAGCAATGTTTGGGATGCTTCCGGAAAAGCCAAAGGGATTGTTCTACGCCTTAATTCCAACGGTTCGGACGACCAGACGTTTAATAGTTCCGGTTTTGCGATTGTCGAACTTGAAAGTATCCCGAATACCGCTAATCACGGCAGCGTCGTCGCGGTGCAGAAGGATGGCAAAGTGTTAGTTGGGGGCTATTACAGCGGCGCAAGTCCGAGCCCTAGAGGGGCTTACTTGATACGATTCGACGCAGCCGGGCATGTTGATCGAAGTTTTAATGCCGGTGCTGTTGTGACCATCCCGAACGACAGCCTGATTGATTTGGCGGCTATATCGATAAGGGATTCCGATGGAAAGATTGTTGTAGTCGGCTATGCCGTTCGAGACTCAGTCATCAACGGTTTGATCGCTGTTCTAAATGACAGCGGGTCTCCTAATCTTCTGTTTAACGGTGGGAAGCCATTGTGCTCGCCAGTGGTATCTGAAGGGCTGAGGTGGTGGCGCTGCGCATCACCGGCAGATGGCTCGATCGTCGTCGTCGGCACTACGCGCCTGGGTGCTAACAATGCTGAGCATTCAGCGGTGACGGCCCGCTATCTGCCTGACGGCTCCCTGGATCCAGCCTTTAACGGCAAGGGGTTTACCGTTTTCAACGAAGACGAAGCGTTCGAGTCGGCTCAGGACATGGCCGTGATGGAGGATGGTCGGATCATTGTCTGCGGGATTTTTTCTAAAGATTTTGAACTGCGCGGTGGCTGGGCGCTGCGCTACCTCAGTTGAGATGAGCGTGAGGCAGGCCGGTGGGAGTCTTCGTAGGGTCGCGTCCCGGACCAAGCCTGGCTCCTACAGGCTTTGGTGATTCCTGTGGGGGCCAGGCTTGGTCGGGGCGGCGAGCCGACGATGCTTTCAGGCCTGGCTGAATTGCGAAGCCAGTTCGCGCAGCAGCACTTCCGCCTCAAGCACTTTGGTGACGACGTCGTCGGCTTTTTCACGGGTCAGGCCTACGCGCTCCAGCAACGCCTCCGGAATGTCTTCAATCGGACCGGAACCGATTCCGCGTCCGCGCAGCAGGCGTACGGACAGGCAGACGAGGTTCGGGTATTCGGCGTAGGCGCCGTCGTAGTTCGGGTCGTGCTGGAAGCGCAGCGCGGTGGCGAGTTCTTCGGGCATGTCCCAGTAGCGCATCAGCCATGAGCCGATCTGTTCGCGGCTGATGCCGAGCAAATGTTGCTCGATGTAGCTGTGGCACAGGTGCGGGTTGACCTCCAGGTGGCGGCAGATCAGCGAGAAGTGCGGCGGGAACACGTGCGCCAGCAGCAAGTAGCCGAAGTTGTGCAGCAGGCCGGCGAGGTAGGTCAGGCCGGCTTCCGGGCGCTGGGCGCGGGGCATGGCGCGGGTCAGGCCTTCGATGACGGCGGCGGTGTAGATCGATTGCTGCCAGTACGGCGTGGCGTGTTGCGGATGGTCTTTGGGCAGGCTCAGGGTTTTGCCCAGGGCCAGGCCTAGCGCGAGGTTGATCACCAGGTCGAAACCCAGCACGCGCACGATGGCGTCTTCCACTGAGCGAATCTTGCCCGGCGACGCATAGTACGGCGACGCGGCCCAGCTCACGACCTGGGCGGCCAGCGCCGGGTCGGTTTCGACTACGCCGGTGATGTCGTCGATGGTGGCGTCGGGGTCGACGCGCAGTTTGATGATTTTCTGCGCGGTCTCGGCCAGCGGCGGAATTTCGATGGTCGCTTCCAGGCGTTGCTGGATGCGCCGCGCGGTAAACGCCTGGACGGCCTGGGTGATTTCCTTGCGGTCATCGTCGGGGCGATCGAGGTTGGGGCGGATGCTGGTCAGGTTCTCGCCGAAGTTGGCGGCGCTGGCCTTGGTCAGCATGGTCTTGAAGTTTTCGCTGGTGATTTCCAGCAGCAGGCCCGGCTCGCCCGAGTTGATCAGCAACTTCGGTTCGCGCAGCAGGCTTTCTTCGTACAGGCACGGTGAACTGGTCAGCGCCGGCAGGCCCGGCAGCATGTTCAGGCTGTGTTTGCCGAGCATCTTTTCCAGGCGTTCGGTGGGCACGGCGGTGAGGCGGCGACCGGTCAGTTCGGCGAGGCGATTGAGGTCCAGCAACTGGCTTTGCGGGAACAGCACCATCAAGGCGCCGACCGCGTCGTCCACCAGAGCAGCCTGCACTTTGCGCGAGGCGTTGAGGCCGTGGTGGTCGAGTACTTCTTCGTAGGCAATCCCCAATTTGCCCAGCAGCAGCCGAATAACAGACGGAGCGTGCAGGGGGTCGGGGACGAGGGCAGCTTCAGTCATGGTCTGTATCCGTATTCAAACAATTGCAGGAGTATAACCAGCTTGTTTAAAAGCATCGTCCACAAACTGCGACGGTGCTCACACTTGGCCGTATTGCTGCCCGTGACGCAGCCAGCGGTCGAGCAACGGGCTGACGTGGTCCGGCCAGCGCTCCAGCAAAGCCTGGGCGGCGTCGCGCACGGCGGGCAGCAAGTCGGCGTCGCGCATCAGGTCGGCGACCTTGAATTGCAGCAGGCCGGTCTGGCGCGTGCCGAGCATTTCGCCGGGGCCGCGCAGCTCGAGGTCTTTTTCGGCGATGACAAAACCGTCGTTGGTTTCACGCATGATACCGAGGCGCTGACGGCCAATTTGCGACAGCGGTGGATGGTAGAGCAGCACGCAATGGCTGGCGGCGCTGCCTCGACCGACACGGCCGCGCAACTGGTGCAATTGCGCGAGGCCGAGGCGCTCGGGGTTTTCGATGATCATCAGGCTCGCGTTGGGTACGTCGACGCCGACTTCGATCACCGTGGTCGCGACCAGCAGTTGCAGGTTCCCGGCCTTGAACTCGGCCATCACGGCGGCTTTTTCCACTGGCTTCATGCGCCCGTGAATCAGCCCGACCTTCAACTCGCCGAGGGCGGCGGTCAGGTCTTCGTAGGTGGTTTCGGCGGCCTGGCAGGTCAGCTCTTCGGACTCTTCAATCAGCGTGCACACCCAATACGCCTGCCGACCTTCGGCACAGGCGCCGCGCACGCGTTCGATGACTTCAACGCGCCGGGTGTCGGTAATCAACACCGTGTTTACCGGCGTACGACCGGGTGGCAGTTCGTCGAGGATCGAGGTGTCGAGGTCGGCGTAGGCGCTCATGGCCAGCGTTCGCGGAATCGGCGTCGCGGTCATGATCAGTTGATGGGGACACATGCGTCCGCCGACGCCCTTCTGTCGCAACGCCAAGCGCTGCTGCACGCCGAAGCGGTGCTGTTCGTCGATGATCACCAGTGCCAGGTTCTTGAACTGCACTTCGTCCTGAAACAACGCGTGGGTGCCGACGACCATCGGCGCGCCGCTGGCGATCTGCTCCAGCGCGGCCACGCGGTTTTTGCCTTTGAGCTTGCCGGCCAGCCACGCGACTTCAATGCCCAGCGGTTCGAGCCAGCGCTTGAAGGTGATGAAGTGTTGTTCGGCGAGGATTTCCGTGGGCGCCATCAATGCGACTTGATACCCGGCCTCCAGCGCTTGCAGGGCGGCGAGGGCGGCGACCACAGTTTTACCTGCGCCGACGTCGCCCTGAATCAGGCGCAGCATCGGTTCGTGCTGGCTCAGGTCGTAGGCGATTTCGTTACCGACCCGTTGCTGGGCGCCGGTCGGCGCGAAGCCCAGGTTGGCCAGGTATTTGGCCGGCAGCCTGGTGGCTTTCGGCATCGCCGGCGCACGCAGGGAGCGCATGCTCTCGCGCAGGCGTTGCTGGGACAGTTGATGCGTCAGCAGTTCCTCGAAAGCCAAGCGGTGCTGCGCCCAATGATGACCGAGGGCGAGTTCGTCGACGTCGGCATCGGCAGGCGGGTGATGCAGGTAGCGGATCGCATCGGCCAGCGGCGCAAGTTGGTAATCGCGCGCAAGCTCGGTCGGCAGCCAGTCGGGCAGGCTGCTGGGGCCGAGCATCGTCAGGGTTTGCATGCACAGTTGGCGCAAGCGCTGCTGGGTCAGGCCTTCGGTGAGCGGGTACACCGGCGTCAGCGTTTCATCCACCGGCGGCGGCTCGTCGCCGGTGATGGCGCGGTATTCCGGGTGATAGATTTCCAGCCCCGAGGCGCCGGGCCGCGCTTCGCCGTAGCAGCGGATTCGCGTGCCGCGCTTGAGGCCTTCTTTCTGGGCGTTGCTGAAATGATAGAAGCGCAGGCTGAGCCCGCCGGTGCCGTCCTGAATCCGCACGACCAGGCTGCGGCGGCGGCCCATGACCACATCGGCGCCGCTGACGGTGCCTTCGATCACGGCGTCCTGCCCAGGTCGCAAATGGCCAATCGGGACCACGCGAGTGCGGTCCTGATAGCGCAGCGGCAGGTGGAACAGCACGTCCTGCAGATTCTCCAGGCCGACCTTGGCCAGTTTCTCGGCCATGGCCTCGCCGACACCCTTGAGTGCCGTTACCGACACTTGCGACAACTCGGTCATGACCGCGACTTAAGCCGCGACCACGGGCGCGGCCGGCTTGGCCACCGAGCACAGGCGAATCGAGTCGGCGAGGATTTCAATCGCCTTCGGCCGCGGGAAGCTCGCGCGCCAGGCGATGGCCACGGTGCGAAACGGCACCGGCGGCGTCAGGGGTCGCACTGCGATGATGCCGGGGGCGTAGTGATGGCTGTCGACGGCCGACAACGGCAGTATCGAAATCCCGAGGCCGGACGCGACCATGTGGCGGATGGTTTCCAGGGAGCTGGATTCCACCGTGGTGTGCTTGGCGCCGTCGTTGCCCTTGGTCAGGGTCGGGCAGGCTTCCAGGACCTGGTCGCGGAAGCAGTGACCTTCGCCGAGCAGCAGCAGGCTCTTGTCGTTGAGCAGGCTGGCGTCGATGGATTCTTTTTGCGTCCAGGGGTGCTGGGCCGGCATCAGGACGTAGAACGGTTCGTCGTAGAGCGGCAGGGTCAGGACGTCGGCCTCGTTGAACGGCAGCGCGATGATGATCGCGTCAAGCTCGCCGTTGCGCAGTTTGTCGCGCAGCACGTGGGTGAAGTTTTCTTCGATGTACAACGGCATCTGCGGGGCGACCCGGTGCAGTTGTGGAATCAGGTGTGGGAACAGGTACGGGCCAACGGTGTAGATCGCGCCGACTTTCAGCGGGGCGGTCAGCTGGTTCTTGCCAGCCTGGGCCAGTTCGCGAATGCCTTGGGCCTGTTCGAGAACTTTCTGCGCCTGGGCGACAATGCCCTCGCCGACCGGGGTCAGGCGCACGGCACTCTTGCTGCGCTCGAAAATCAGCACACCGAGTTCGTCTTCAAGCTTTTTCACACCCACCGACAGGGTCGGCTGGCTGACGTGGCAACGCTCGGCCGCGTGGCCGAAATGCTGCTCTTGGGCGAGGGTAACGATGTAGCGTAATTCTGTGAGAGTCATAGCAAGCGTCCATGAAGTTGCGGGCCAAGCATACCGGCTGCAATCGATAGGCGCACGTTATCAGACTGCGTGTGCTGAGTGACACCGGGTAATGTGTGTTTGCCGCTGGCAGATACGCAAAAGGCACCTTTCGGGTGCCTTTACGGGTTGCCTGCAACCTTGTGGGAGCGGGCTTGCTCGCGAATGCGGTGTGACAGTCGCTATCAATGTCGACCAAAACACCGCATTCGCGAGCAAGCCCGCTCCCACATGGGTTTTGTGTGCGGCCTAGCGCCGGCGTTTATCCAGCGAGTACACGAACGGCGCCGTGATTTCGATGGTGCCGTTGGTCAACATATCGGCCGGTGGCTTGGGCAGCGGCTGGGCGCGTCGGATCATTTCCAGGGTCGCCCGGTCCAGATCAGCATTGCCCGAACGGTCGACCAGTTCGAATGTCACCACGTTGCCTTCCGCATCCACGATGAAACGCAGACGATTCATGCCTTCCTTGTTCCGCGATTGCGCGCTGACCGGGTACTTCTTGTACTTGGCCAGGTGAGCGAGCAGGGTGCCTTGCCAGCTGGCTTTGGCCGCTTGCTGCGCCGGCGAAGGGCCCGGTGCCGGTTGTGCGGACTTCTCCGTCGGCGCCTGAGTCGGTTGCGCGTCGCTCGGTTTTTCCTCGGACGGCTTCTCTTTCGGCGGTTCCGGCTTTTTCTCCACAGGCTTGGGCGGTTGAGGCTTCGGCTTGGGCTTGACCGGTTTCGGCACGGCAATTTCTGCCTTGGGCACTTCAGCCAGTTTCGGGATCGGCAGCTCTTCCACCGGGGCCGGTGGCTGCGGCGGCGTTATGACCTTGGGCGGTGCCGGCGGTGGCGGTGCCGGAACCGGCGCCAACTCGACCATCATCGCCTGCGGTGGCAGCTCGATGGGTGGGCGTGCGTTCCAGTTCAGCGCCAGCGCGATGGCCAGCGCATGAACGCCCAGCACCACGGCCAGGCTCCCGCCGTAACGCGTCAGCTTATGGCGCGTCGTGATCATTTCTTGACTGTCTCGAGCCCGACCAGACCGACTTTCAGGTAACCGGCTGAGCGCAGGTTATCCATCACGGCCATCAGGTCGCCGTAATCCACGCCTTTATCAGCCTGGAAGAAGATCGTCGTGTCTTTCTTGCCTTTGGTCCGTGCGTCCAGCGTCGCGCCGAGCGCGTCAGCCTTCACCTCGTCTTCGCCGAGGAACAGACGCTGGTCAGCCTTGACGCTGAGGAACACCGGTTTCTCTGGCCGTGGCGCCGGTTTGGCGCTGGAGGCCGGCAGGTCGACCTTGATGTCCACAGTGGCGAGCGGGGCTGCCACCATGAAGATGATCAACAGCACCAGCATCACGTCGATGAACGGCGTGACGTTGATTTCGTGGTTCTCGGCCAGATCGTCGTCTGCGCCTTCTTTCAAGTGCAAGCCCATGGCTGATTACCCTACTTTGACCGCGTGGGGTTGCGCGGAGCGCTCGGCGGTCGGCAGGTGATCGAGGTCACGGCTGACCAGCAGCAGGACTTCAGCCGACGCATCGGACACTTGCGCCTTGTAACCGGCGATGGAGCGGGCGAAGACGTTGTAGATCACAACCGCAGGAATCGCAGCAACCAGACCCAATGCGGTCGCCAGCAGGGCTTCGGCGATGCCGGGTGCTACAACGGCGAGGTTGGTGGTCTGGGTTTTGGCGATGCCGATGAAGCTGTTCATGATGCCCCACACGGTGCCGAACAGGCCCACGAACGGCGCGGTGGAACCGATGGTCGCAAGGACGCCGGTGCCGCTGCTCATGTTGCGACCGCAGGCGGCCACCAGGCGCTCGAGACGGAAAGCGACACGTTCCTTGATGCCTTCTTTCTCGCGGCTGTTGACCGACAAGCGCATCTCTTCCAAGGCGTCATGTACCAGCAGGTTGGCAAGCGTGCCTGGCTTGGTGGCGGTCGCGCTGGCTTCCCTCAGCGTGGTGGCTTTTTTCAGGTGGACGATTTCGTTGCGCAGACGCCGCTTGGCGCCCATCAGCTCGAAGCCCTTGGCGATCCAGATGGTCCAGGTGATGATCGAGGCGATGGCCAGACCGATCATCACGATTTTCACGATGATGTCGGCGTTCTGGTACATGCCCCAAGGCGACAGGTCGTGGGCCATGCCCAAGGTGTTGTCGGCTTCCAGAACTTCCGGTACGTCTTCAGCGTCCACTGCTTGTGCCGGGTCTGTTGCGGCTGGCGCGACTGCAGGTGCCGCGTGATCGGCCGGGGCCGGCGCAGTGGCGGCGGCCGGCGTGGCGGGTGCTTGTGCGTCGGCGAACGTGGCGGTGGGTGCCAGCATCAGGCTGAGCAGCAAGGCGGCCACTGCGCTCCAGGCGCGAGGTCGTTTGGTTGGCGAAGCGGGGAATTGATTGCGTGTCATGCTGGCCGGACCTGAAAGGAAAAGACGGTAAATGTTCTTCCAGGCCTCGAAGGCCGAGAACAAAAGTGGCGGGCATTATTGCAAGTAATTCTTGTTAACAGAAGTAATAGAGTATCTTTTTTTCCTGCATTGCTAGCCGCTCGTCCTGTGCCAGCGCTAGTCTGTGCCTTTCTGATAGGAGTTTTCTGATGTCCGCGCCTTCTGTTTTGATCGCCGGCTGCGGTGATGTCGGCAGCCGACTCGCCACGCAATTACTCGCGCTGGGCTGGGAGGTTCACGGCATGCGTCGTGACATTTCGCGCCTGCCCGAAGGGGTGATTGGCGTCGCCGGTGACCTGTTCGACAAGGACTGTCCCGACACCTGGCCCATCGGTGCGGTGGATTACCTGGTGTATTGCGCGGCCGCGACGGATCACGACGAAGCCGGTTACCGCGCCGCCTACGTCCAGGGTTTGCAGCATGTGCTGGAATGGCTGGGCGACTATGGGCAAGTGCCTGAGCGGTTGTTGTTCGTTTCCAGCAGCAGTGTTTACGGGCAGCAGGAGGGCGAGTGGGTCGACGAGACTTCGCCGACCGTGACGGGTAGCGGCTATTCCGGTCGACTGATGCTGGAAGCCGAACAAATCGCACTCGACAGCGGTATCCCGGCAAGTATCGTGCGTTTGACCGGCATTTACGGCCCGGGCCGCGAATGGCTGCTGACGCAGGTGCGTCGCGGTTATCGCGTGGCGGTCGATCCACCGTTGTACGGCAATCGCATTCATGCCGACGACGCGGCGGGGCTGATGGCGTATCTGCTGGAAGCGGATCATCGCGGCGTGGCGCTGGATGACGTCTATATAGGTGTCGACGACGCGCCCGCACCGCTGGCCGAAGTGGTCGGCTGGTTGCGTGAGTATCTGGGTGTCACCGAATGGTCTGAAGATGCGAGCGTGCGCCGCACGGGCAGCAAGCGTTGCAGCAACGCCCGCGCCAAAGCGTTGGGCTGGACGCCGAAATACCCCAGCTATCGCGAAGGCTACGCCGCCATTCTCGAAGGCCGCTGCTGATTCCCGGCCACCCGAAACCAAATGTGGGAGCAAGCCCGCTCCCACATTGGTTTTTGCGTTGGTTCTGGAACCGGGTTACTGCTTCTCCAGCAACCACTTGCGATCACCCGGCGTAAACGACGGCATGTCGTCTGCCTGTGCGGTGTTCACCGTCTGGAAAATCTCCAGTTCCTTGCCCTTGCGCGCAAAGATCCAGGTGTTGCCCTGACCGTTCACTTGCAGCCAGATGTTGTCGTTGCCGCCGCTCATCGACGCGCAATCGCCCGCCAGACACAGGGCGTAACGATCCGCGCCCGGCAGACCGGCCACTTGTCCATCGGCCTGGAATTGCACGGTATTGCCTTCGCCCTGGCCGCTGACGATTTTCCAGCTGCCGCCAAGGTAGGCGGTGTACAGCGCGCGTTCGAAACTCGCGCCAATCGGTGCGCCGTCCGGCACCGGAATCACTGCACGGTCGAAGACTTGCGCTGGCTCGTTGTCGCTGGCGGCCTGGCTCAATTGCTTGCCGTCCCGCTTCAGCTCGCTGGCGGAGCTGCCATAAAAGTCGACTTTCCAGGCGCCGGACTGTTCGCCCAGCAGCTTGCCTTCGACGTTTTCAAAACCGTTGGTGTAGCGGGCCTGACCGGCCTTGGTGTTGACGTCCCATTCCAGGTTCGGGCCATACGCCTGAAGCGCTTCGCGCAGGGGCCCGCCTTTGGCGGCAGCGTCGATCGCCACCTGATTGATCCAGGTGCCGCTGATATCACGATCGGCAGGGTTGCTGGCACATCCGCCCAAGAGCAGGGCGACCAGCGAGACAACAAGCGCATTGCGCATGGTGAAATCCTTTCAGAAACGCTTTTTTGTACATACGGCAGCGGCGCAACCCATGGGCTGCGCCGGACGCATTTACTCGATGACCAGAATGGCATCCATCTCAACCTGCGAACCCTTTGGCAGGGCCGCGACGCCAATGGCGGCGCGAGCAGGGTAAGGCTGGTCAAAGTACTTGCCCATGATCTCGTTGACCTTGGCAAAGTGGCTCAGGTCGGTGAGGAAGATGTTCAGTTTGACGATGTCCTTGAACGAACCGCCCGCCGCTTCGGCCACGGCTTTGAGGTTCTCGAACACCTGGACGGTCTGGGCTTCGAAGCCTTCAACCAGTTCCATGGTTTTTGGGTCAAGAGGAATTTGCCCCGACATGTAAACGGTGTTGCCAGCCTTGATCGCCTGGGAATAAGTACCGATGGCGGCCGGGGCCTTGTCGCTGGTGATAACAGTCTTGGTCATGAATGACTCCTTGTAATAGTGGGCTTAGGCACGCATGCGGGTGATGCGAATCACCCCGGTCAAGGCGCGCAGTTTCTTGATCACGCGGGCCAGGTGCACACGGTCGTGCACGCTGACCACCAGTTGGACCACGCTGATGCGACCATCGCGTTCGTCCATGCTGATTTTTTCGATATTGCCGTCGGCGGCATTGACGCTGCTGGCCAGCAGGGCGATCAGGCCGCGCTGATGTTCCAGTTCGACGCGCAGCTCGACGTTGAACTCGCCGGTGACATCCTTGGCCCACGAGAGCTGGATGCATTTTTCCGGGTTGTGACGGATTTCGCTGATGTTGCGGCAGTTGTCCAGGTGAACAACCATGCCTTTGCCGGCAGACAGGTGACCGACAATCGGGTCGCCCGGGATCGGCGTGCAGCACTTGGCGTAGCTGAGCACCAGGCCTTCGGTGCCGCGAATGGCCAGCGGGCCTTCCGGACTTGGCAGCTGTTCGCCTTCGCCAAGCAGGCGGCGGGCGACGACGTAGGCCATGCGATTGCCCAGGCCGATGTCTTCCAGCAAGTCTTCGATCAATTCGAGGCGGTATTCGGCGAGCATCGCACTGACGCGCTCGGCGGCGACTTTCTCCAGCGAACTGTCGAAGCCGTTCAGGACCTTGTTCAGCAGGCGTTCGCCGAGGCTGATGGATTCAGAGCGGCGCTGCAGTTTCAGGGCGTGGCGGATGTGCGTCCGCGCCTTGCCGGTCACCACGAAGTTGAGCCACGCCGGGTTCGGCCGTGCGCCGGGGGCGCTGACGATCTCGACCGTGGAGCCGCTTTGCAGCGGTTCGGACAGTGGCGCGAGTCGACGGTTGATCCGACAGGCGATGCAGCTGTTGCCGACGTCGGTGTGCACCGCGTAAGCGAAGTCGACCGCCGTGGAGCCTTTGGGTAGCTCCATGATCCGGCCTTTGGGCGTGAACACGTAGACCTCGTCCGGGAACAGGTCGATCTTCACGCTTTCGATGAATTCCAGCGAGTTGCCGGCGCGTTGCTGCATCTCCAGCACGCCTTTGACCCATTGGCGGGCGCGGGCGTGAGTGCCTTTGGGCTGCTCGTCGCCGCTGGATTTGTACAGCCAATGGGCGGCGATGCCGTTATTGGCCATCTCTTCCATTTCACGGGTGCGGATCTGGATCTCGATCGGAACACCGTGCATGCCGAACAGTGTGGTGTGCAGCGACTGATAGCCGTTGGCCTTGGGAATCGCAATGTAATCCTTGAAGCGTCCCGGCAACGGTTTGTACAAGTTATGCACAGCACCCAGCACGCGGTAGCAGGTGTCGACCTTGTCGACGATGATCCGGAACGCGTAGACGTCCATGATCTCGTTGAAGGCCCGGCGCTTGCCGCGCATTTTCTTGTAGATGCCGTAAAGGTGTTTCTGGCGACCGCTGACCTCGCCCTGGATGCCGTCGATGGCCAGGCAGTGGCTGAGGGATTCTTCGATCTTGTTGACGATTTCCTTGCGGTTGCCCCGGGCGCGTTTGACCGCCTGGTTGATCCGCGCGGAACGCATCGGGTGCATGGCCTTGAAGCCAAGGTCTTCGAACTCTATGCGGATGGCGTGCATGCCCAGGCGGTTGGCGATGGGTGCATAGATTTCCAGGGTTTCCTTGGCGATGCGTCGGCGTTTTTCGCCGGACAGCACTTCCAGCGTGCGCATGTTGTGCAGGCGGTCGGCCAATTTGACCAGGATCACGCGAATGTCGCGGGCCATGGCCATGGCCATTTTCTGGAAGTTTTCGGCCTGGGCTTCGGCTTTGGTCTCGAAGTTCATCTGGGTCAGCTTGCTGACGCCATCGACCAGTTCGGCCACGGTTTCGCCGAACTGCGCTTGCAGCGCTTCCTTGGCAATCCCGGTGTCTTCGATCACGTCATGCAGCATCGCCGCCATCAAACTTTGATGGTCCATGTGCATGTCGGCAAGAATGTTCGCCACCGCAAGAGGATGCGTGACGTACGCCTCGCCGCTACGGCGGCGTTGACCGTCGTGGGCTTGTTCGGCGTAGAAGTACGCTCGGCGAACCAGGTTGACCTGGTCCTTGCCGAGGTAGGTCGATAAGCGATCGGCGAGGGCGTCTATGCTCGGCATGATGACTCCTGCCGTCCGCTGTGACCCCGCGCCGTGCTACGTCGACCAGGCATAGGCTTAGACGGCCTCGTTGGACTCGTCCTCGAACGCTGCGAACAGCGGTTCGTCTTCGACGATTTCAGCATTGGCGATGAACTCGTAGCTCATCAGGCCTTCAGCGATTTCACGCAGCGCTACAACGGTAGGCTTGTCGTTTTCCCACTGAACCAGTGGCTCTTTGCCGCCAGTGGCCAGTTGACGGGCACGCTTGGTGGACAGCATGACCAGTTCAAAACGGTTTTCCACGTGGTTCAGGCAGTCTTCAACGGTTACGCGGGCCATGGTATTCCTCGGAGCGAATGCAATATGCGCGCTGCCCGGCTGGGCGAGCGGACTCGACAGTTTAAAAAAACACCAGCGATTAGGGAAGCGCTGATTTTTTGACCAAGCCCTTCAACGCGCTGCAAGTGCCAATGTAAAGCCCTTGCAGCGGTTTTGGGAAGTGCTGTTTAGCCGAGCAATTCGGCCAGAAGTTTTCCGTTGCGCTGCTGCTGGCGCTTTTGATGCAGCTGGTTTGCCCGGAAAATCGCCTGCAAATCTTTCAGCGCGTGGGCGAAATCGTCGTTGATGATCAGGTAGTCGTAGTCGACGTAGTGGCTCATTTCGCTGACGGCTTCGCGCATCCGGCCTTCGATGACTTCGTCGCTGTCCTGGCCGCGATTGTTCAGGCGCTGATGCAACGCCTGCAGGGACGGCGGCAGAATGAAGATCGAGCGAGCCTGTGGCATCAACTTGCGCACTTGCTCGGCGCCTTGCCAGTCGATCTCCAGAATCAGGTCATGACCTTCATCCAGCGTTTGCTGGAGGTGGCTTTGCGAGGTGCCGTAGAGATTGCCGAACACTTCGGCGCGCTCGAGGAAGTCCCCATGCTCGATCATCTTCACGAACTCGCCGCGTTCGACAAAGTGATAGTTCACGCCATTCACTTCACCGGGGCGCATGGCGCGGGTGGTGTGGGAGACCGAAACGCGGATCTCTGGATCGGCGTCGGTCAAGGCCTTGACCAGGCTGCTCTTGCCCGCGCCCGAAGGGGCGGAAATGATGTACAGGGTGCCGGTGCTGTGGGTCATGTCGGGTTTGCCTTACTCAATATTCTGCACTTGTTCGCGCATCTGCTCGATCAACACTTTGAGGTTGACCGCAGCCTGCGTGCTACGCGGGTCGAAGGCTTTGGAGCCCAGTGTGTTGGCTTCGCGGTTGAGTTCCTGCATCAGGAAATCCAGGCGCCGGCCGGCCGCGCCACCGGATTTGAGCACCCGGCGAACTTCGATGATGTGCGTGCTCAAGCGATCCAGTTCTTCGGCGACGTCGCTCTTTTGCGCGAGCATGACCATTTCCTGCTCCAGGCGCTGCGGGTCCATCTCGGCTTTCATGTCGGCGAAGCGGTCGAGGACTTTCTGGCGCTGGGTGGCCAGCATCTGCGGCACCAGTTCACGCAAGGTTACGACGTCTTCTTCGATGGAGGTCAGGCGATCATTGATCAGCCGGGCCAGCTCCGCACCTTCACGCTCGCGCCCGGCCTTGAGTTCTTTCAGGCCTTGGTTGAACAGGGCCAACGCTTCAGCGTTCAGCGCTTGCGGGTCGCTCGCATCGCCGACCAGCACGCCGGGCCAGGCGAGCACTTCAAGCGGGTTGAGCGGTGCCGGGTTTTTGATCAGGCCGGCAATCGTCTCGGCGGCGGCGACCAATTGTGCGGCACGCTCGCGGTCGACTTGCAGGGGCTTGTCGGTGTTTTCTTCCGTGAAGCGCAGCGTGCATTCAAGCTTGCCGCGGGAGATTCCCTGGCGCAGGGCTTCGCGGACCGCGCCTTCGAGGTCGCGAAAGGATTCCGGCAGACGCAAGTGCGGCTCCAGGTAGCGGCTGTTGACCGAGCGCAATTCCCAGCTCAGGGTGCCTTGGGCGCCGGCTTTCTCTACGCGGGCGAAGGCGGTCATGCTGTGCACCATGGAGGTACCTCGCAATGCAGGTTCATGCGTTACCAAAGGTTTCGCAGACCCGATCTGGATGAATGTAAGCCAAGAGGCAACAAAGGCGCAGGATTGTAGCGCAGTGCGGCGGATGCGCCCAAACACACGGTGTGACAAAGGGCTGCAGGCCGTCGGTTAAGGCCTGTCCTACGCTCGACTCAAAGCTTTCAATCGTCGGGCCGATGTTTTAGAAGTGCCCAGTCCTGGCGCGCGGCTCTATAATGCTCGGCAGTTTTCCGTCCCCGTACAGGTATTCCCTATGAAACGTCCAAGTGGTCGCGCTGCCGATCAGCTCCGCTCGATCCGCATTACCCGCAACTACACCAAACACGCCGAGGGTTCTGTGCTGGTCGAGTTCGGTGATACCAAAGTCATCTGCACCGTCAGCGTCGAAAACGGCGTACCACGTTTCCTCAAAGGACAGGGCCAAGGCTGGTTGACCGCTGAATACGGCATGCTGCCGCGTGCCACTGGCGAACGTAACCAGCGTGAAGCGAGCCGTGGCAAACAAGGCGGCCGCACCCTGGAAATTCAGCGCCTGATCGGTCGTTCGCTGCGCGCATCCCTGGACATGTCCAAGCTGGGCGACGTCACCTTGTACGTCGACTGCGACGTGATCCAGGCTGACGGCGGCACCCGCACCGCATCCATCACCGGCGCGATGGTTGCACTGGTCGATGCCTTGAAAGTGATCAAGAAGCGCGGCGGCCTGAAAGGCGGCGATCCGCTGAAGCAAATGATCGCCGCGGTTTCCGTCGGCATGTACCAGGGCGAGCCTGTGCTTGACCTCGATTACCTGGAAGACTCGGCTGCCGAGACTGACTTGAACGTCGTGATGACCAGCACCGGTGGTTTCATCGAAGTGCAGGGCACCGCCGAAGGCGCACCGTTCCAGCCTGAAGAGCTGAACGCCATGCTGGAACTGGCGAAGAAAGGCATGACCGAAATCTTTGAACTGCAAAAGGCTGCACTGGCCGACTGACTGGACTGATCCACACAAGGAGGACGCTATGAGTGATGAGCAAGAGCTACTTCCCATCCCGAGCAAAGAAGTTCGGCAGTGGGCGATGTTTTGTCACCTGTCCGCCTTGTTGGGGATCTGGATTCCGTTTGGCACGCTGATCGGTCCGCTGATTCTCTGGCAGATGAAGCGCGAGATGGACCCGTTCATCGATGCGCAGGGCAAGGAGGCGCTGAACTTTCAGATCACCGTCGCCATTGCCTCCGCCATCTGCTTCCTGCTGATGGTGGTGATCATCGGGTTCTTCCTGTTTGGTCTGGTGGCGATTGGCGCGTTGGTGCTGACGATCATCGGCGGCGTGAAAGCCAATGAAGGGGTGCCGTATCGGTATCCGTTCACCTGGCGGCTGATCAAATAAACGCCACGCGGTGGATCAATAACCGCCGCCGCCCTTGTGGGAGCGTGGCTTGCCCGCGAGGCGATCTCACCGTCAACATATGTGTTGAGTGTGCCGGCCTCTTTCGTGGGCAAGCCTCGCTCCTACAGGAATGGGGCCCACAAAAAAACCGACACTGAGTCGGTTTTTTTGTGTCTGCGAAACGACGCTTAGATGGTCAGCGTCCAGTCGTAGTCCACGATCAGCGGTGCGTGCTGCGAGAACCGTGGCTGGCGTGGCAAGCGAGCGCTGCGAACGAAGCGGCGCAGGCCAGGGGTCAGCAACTGGTAGTCGAAACGCCAGCCCAGGTTGAGCATCTCAGCCTGTTCGTTGTCTGGCCACCAGCTGTACTGGTCGCCTTCACGGCTGACCTCGCGCAGGGCATCGACTTAACCCATGTTGCCGACAATCTCGTCCAACCAGGCGCGTTCAGGTGCCAGGAAGCCCGGGGATTGCTGGCTGTCGCGCCAGTTCTTGATATCCAGCTTTTGTTGCGCCACGTACAGCGAGCCACAGTAAATGTACTCGCGACGTTTGCGTCGCTGTTTATCCAGATAACGGGCGAAGTCGTCCATTAGCTTGAACTTCTGGTTCAAGTCTTCATCGCCATTCTGCCCCGAAGGGAGCAGCAAGGTCGCGATGCTGACCTTATCGAAATCGGCTTGCAGGTAGCGCCCGTAGCGGTCGGCCGTCTCGAAGCCGAGACCGCTGATGACAGCCTTCGGTTGCAACCGCGAGTACAAAGCCACGCCACCCTGGGCGGGAACTTCAGCTTCGCAGGCATAAAGGAAGTAGCCATCCAGTTGGAAGGCTGGATCGTCCAGTTCAAAGGCGGAGGCGCGGGTGTCCTGCAGGCAGATGACGTCGGCATTCTGTGCTTGCAGCCAACTGAGCAAACCACGCTCGACTGCAGCCTGAATACCATTGACGTTCACACTGATGATCCGCATAAATGGCCCCAAAAATCGCGTGCGTGTATGATACACGGCGTCAACCTAATTAGCTAAATCCGTGGTATTTGGGGTTTTTTTCATGCAAGCGTATCAGCGCGATTTCATTCGTTTTGCCATCGATCGCGGCGTTTTGCGCTTCGGTGAGTTCACCCTGAAGTCCGGGCGCACCAGTCCCTACTTCTTCAACGCCGGCCTGTTCAACTCGGGTTCCGCGCTTGCACAATTGGGTCGTTTCTACGCGGCAGCCATCGTCGAGAGCGGCATTGCGTTCGACGTGTTGTTTGGCCCTGCGTACAAAGGCATCCCCTTGGCGGCGACCACCGCAGTGGCGCTGGCCGAACATCACGAGCGTGACCTGCCGTGGTGCTTCAACCGCAAAGAAGCCAAGGCCCACGGCGAAGGCGGCAGCCTGGTCGGCGCGCCGTTGACCGGCGACGTGTTGATCATCGACGACGTGATCACGGCCGGCACCGCTATCCGCGAAGTGATGCAGATCATCGCTTCCCAGGACGGCGCCAAGGCGGCGGGCGTGCTGATCGCTCTGAACCGTCAGGAACGTGGCAACGGTGAGTTGTCGGCGATCCAGGAAGTGGAGCGCGACTTCGGCATTCCGGTGATCAGCATTGTTTCGTTGAACCAGGTGCTCGAATTCCTGGCTGACGATCCGCAGCTCAAGCAGCATTTGCCGGCGGTCGAGGCCTACCGCGCCCAGTTCGGCGTCTGACCGTAACCCCACAAGTTCGGTGGTGAAAAAAAGACCCCGCTCAGCCAGGCTGTGCGGGGTCTTTTTTTATGTGCGGCTTAGTGACGCTTGCGATTGCTGATCAGCGTACCCACGCCGGTATCGGTAAAGATCTCCAGCAGAATCGCGTTCGGTACCCGGCCATCGATGATCAGCGAGCTACCGACGCCGCCCTGAACCGCTTCCAGTGCGCAACGGATCTTCGGCAGCATGCCACCGTAGATCGTGCCGTCGGCGATCAGCTCGTCGACCTGCTGCGTGGTGAGCCCGGTCAGGACGGTGCCCGACTTGTCCATCAGGCCGGCAATGTTGGTCAGCAACATCAGCTTTTCAGCTTTCAGCGCTTCGGCCACTTTACCGGCCACCAGATCGGCGTTGATGTTGTACGACTCACCGTTGGCGCCGACACCGATGGGCGCGATCACCGGGATGAAATCGCCTTTCACCAGCAGGTTCAGCAGATCGGTGTTGATGCCGACCACTTCACCCACCTGGCCGATGTCGATGATCTCCGGCTGGGTCATCTCCGGCGTCTGGCGGGTCACGGTGAGCTTCTTCGCACGAATCAGCTCGGCGTCTTTACCGGTCAGGCCGATGGCGCTGCCGCCATGACGGTTGATCAGGTTGACGATGTCCTTGTTGACCTGGCCGCCGAGGACCATTTCCACCACGTCCATGGTTTGCGCGTCGGTCACGCGCATGCCGTCGATGAAGTGGCTCTCGATCGACAGACGCTTGAGCAGGTCGCCGATTTGCGGGCCGCCGCCGTGAACCACCACCGGGTTGATGCCCACGGCCTTCATCAGCACGATGTCGCGGGCGAAGCCGGTTTTCAGCTCCTCGCTTTCCATCGCGTTGCCGCCGTATTTGATCACCAGCGTCTTGCCGACATAGCGGCGAATGTAAGGCAGCGCTTCGGACAGGACCTTGGCGGTGTTGGCGGCGGCTTCGCGTTCGAGGGTCATTCAGGGCTCCGGGTGAATCAGAAGATCAAAACGGTAGTTGGAGATCAGGTGCAACACGCTTCAACTGGACTTTGAAAACGTCCTTGATGCGCTGCAGTTCAGCCTCGTCATCAGCCTCGAAACGCAGGACCAGCACCGGTGTGGTGTTGGACGCGCGCACCAGGCCCCAGCCTTTGGCGTAGTCGACTCGCACGCCGTCGATGGTGGTCAGGTCTGCGCCTTCGCCCCACTTTGCGTCGTGCAATGCATCAATGATGCTGAATTTGCTCTCTTCGGTCACATGGATATTGATTTCCGGCGTAGAAATATCGTTCGGGAAGGTCGCGAACAACTCCTCCGCCGTGGATTTTTCCTTGCTGAGGATTTCCAGCAGCCGCGCGGCGCTGTAGATGCCGTCGTCGAAACCGAACCAGCGTTCCTTGAAAAAGATGTGCCCGCTCATTTCGCCGGCCAACAGCGCGCCGGTTTGTTTCATTTTCTTTTTGATCAACGAGTGACCGGTCTTCCACATTAACGGACGACCGCCGTATTCCTTGATCAGCGGCGTCAGGCGCCGGGTGCATTTGACGTCGAAGATGATTTCCGCGTCAGCGTTGCGCGCGAGCACGTCGCGGGCGAACAGCATCAGCAGGCGGTCCGGGTAGACGATGCTGCCGGTGTTGGTCACCACGCCGACGCGGTCGCCGTCGCCGTCGAAAGCCAGGCCCAGGTCGGCGTTGGTTTCCTTGACCTTGGCGATCAGGTCGACGAGGTTTTCAGGCTTGCCCGGGTCCGGGTGGTGGTTCGGGAAGTTGCCGTCGACGTCGCAGAACAGCGGGATGACTTCGCAGTTCAGCGCTTCGATCAGTTGCGGGGCGATCACGCCGGCCGCGCCGTTACCGCAGTCGACCACGACTTTGAGGCGTCGGGCCAGTTTGATGTCCTGGACGATTTCGGTGTTGTAGCGGTCGAGAATGTTGACCTGGGTGACGCTGCCCTTGCCGCTACTCAGGTTATTGGTCTTGAGGCGGTCGTGCAGGGCCTGGATCTGTTCGTTGGCCAGGGTGTCGCCGGCGATGACGATTTTGAAGCCGTTGTAGTTCGACGGGTTGTGGCTGCCAGTGAGCATCACGCCCGATTTGCCGGCCAAGACGTTGGCGGCGTAGTACAGCGCCGGGGTTGGCACCAGGCCGACGTCGCTGACGTGGCAACCGCTGTCAGCCAGGCCTTTGATCAGTTGTTCGACCAGTTCCGGGCCGGACAAACGGCCGTCACGGCCAACGGACACGTTTGGCTCGTCCTGGGCCAGACTCTGGGCGCCAATGGCGCGACCGAGCCAGTAAGCGGTCTCAGCGTTCAAGAACTCCGGGACAGTGCCGCGAATGTCGTAGGCGCGGAAGATACTGTCGGGAAACTGGGGTGGGACTTGGGCTGGGTTGCTCATCTGTAGGAATGCTCCATCTCGAAAGTGACTGGACGGGCCTGCGAAGAACGCTTCGGCCGGCTCAAACTGAAGGGTATGACGGCGTTTTCCACAGAGAGTTCGTGGTGCGAAAAGGCCATGCCACCTGCGTTTGCGCGGTAATGGCCGGTCAATGCCTTGATTTTCAGTGGTAAATCTTCCAGATCAACTTCGCGTAATTCGGTGCAATACCTGTGGGAGCAGCCGGTCGACGCTCGATTGCTCGCGATAGCCGGATCCACAGATGACATCTTTGTCGAATGCGTAGCCGTCATCGCGAGCAAGCTCGCTCCCACAAAATCTTCAGTGGCTGCCGGAATGCCCGAAACCGCCCGCGCCGCGCTCGGTTTCAACGAACTCTTCGACCATCTCGAAGTGCGCTTGAACGACTGGAACCAAAACCAGTTGAGCCAGACGCTCGCCGACCACCATGTTGAAATCGGTCTGGCCACGGTTCCAGCACGAGACCATCAGCGGGCCCTGGTAATCAGAGTCGATCAAGCCGACCAGATTGCCGAGCACGATGCCGTGCTTATGGCCCAGGCCGGAACGCGGCAGAATCAGCGCGGCCAGGCCCGGATCGCCGATGTAGACCGACAGCCCGGTCGGGATCAGCACGGTTTCACCCGGCTTGATCACGGTGTCTTTTTCCAGCATGGCGCGCAGGTCGAGGCCGGCGGAGCCAGGGGTGGCGTACTGCGGCAGCGGAAATTCGGTACCGATGCGAGGGTCGAGGATCTTGGCTTGCAAAGCGTGCATGTAAATTAAACCTGGTTCAGACGGTCGGCGATAAAAGTGATCAGCTGGCGAGCAATCTTGCTCTTGCTGGTCTGGGCGAAAAGTGTGGCGTGGAGCTGGCGGTCGATCACGCTGCAGGCGTTTTCTTCACTGTTGAAGCCAATACTCGGGTTGGCGACGTCGTTGGCGACGATCAAATCGAGGTTCTTGTCTTTCAACTTGCGCGCGGCGTAATCGAGCAGGTGTTCGGTTTCGGCAGCGAAACCGACACTGAACGGACGGTCGGGGCGGGTGGAGATGGCGGCCAGGATGTCCGGGTTACGCACCATCTGTAGCAACAATCCGTCGCCGTTCGTAGGGTCTTTCTTGAGTTTCTGTGGGGCGACGACTTCCGGGCGGTAGTCCGCAACCGCTGCCGAGGCAATGAACAGGTCGCATGGGATCGCGGCTTCACAGGCAGCGAGCATGTCGCGGGCGCTGACCACGTCGATGCGCGTGACGCGATCCGGCGTTGGCAAGTGCACCGGGCCGGTGATCAAGGTCACGCGGGCGCCGGCTTCCACCGCCGCTTCGGCGAGGGCAAAGCCCATTTTCCCGGAGCTGTGGTTGGTGATGTAGCGCACCGGGTCGATGTTTTCCTGGGTCGGGCCTGCGGTAATCAGCACGTGTTTGCCAGTCAGTGCCTGGCGCTTGAAGCAGTCCGCGGCGCATTGGGCCAGTTCGACGGCTTCGAGCATGCGTCCCAGGCCCACGTCGCCACAGGCCTGGCTACCGGAGGCCGGGCCGAAGGCTTTGATGTCCCGGCTTTCGAGGGTTTGCAGGTTGGCCTGGGTGGCCGGGTCGCGCCACATGGCCTGGTTCATTGCGGGCGCTACGGCGACGACGGCGTCGGTGGCCAGCACCAGCGTGGTCAGCAAATCGTCGGCGATGCCTTGGGCCAAACGGGCGATCAGGTCCGCGGTGGCGGGGGCGATCAGCACCATGTCGGCCCATTTCGCCAGCTCGATGTGGCCCATCGCGGCTTCGGCCGCCGGGTCCAGCAGGTCGAGATGGACCGGGTGGCCGGACAAGGCCTGCATGGTCAGCGGGGTGATGAACTCGGCGCCGCCACGGGTCATGACCACGCGCACTTCGGCGCCCTGATCGATCAGGCGGCGAACCAGGTCGGCGCTCTTGTAGGCAGCGATGCCGCCGCCGACGCCCAGAACGATGCGTTTCCGATACAGCCGCTGCATAGGTCTGCCTTTCAATTCGATGGTGACTGCATGGCGATACCCCCTCCCCAGGGATGAAATCGCCAGCAAAAAAGATGGGCTACGATATCACAGCGACCGCTATGGAACAGCGGGGCCCACAGACCAGGGAGGTGTTATGAGTATTCGTGATTGGCCGGCGGCCGAGCGACCGCGAGAAAGGTTATTGGAGTTGGGCTCGGCGAGCCTTTCAGACGCCGAACTGTTGGCGATTTTCCTGCGGACCGGAGTGTCCGGTAAAAGCGCAGTGGACTTGGCGCGGCACCTGTTGCATCAGTTCGGCAGCCTGCGTTCGCTGCTTGAGGCGGATCAACAAACATTCAGCAAGCAATTAGGGCTAGGACCTGCGAAATTCGCGCAGTTGCAGGCGGCGCAGGAGATGGGCCGACGGCATTTGGCCGAACGCGCGCGTCAGAAAACGGCGCTGGAAAACCCGCAGGCCGTTCGTGATTACCTGAAATCGATGCTGCGCCACGAGCCACACGAGGTGTTTGGCTGTCTGTTTCTGGATTCCAGGCATCAAGTGCTGATCTTTGAAGTGCTGTTTCGCGGCTCCATCGACTGCACCAGCGTTTATCCGCGCCAAGTGGTCAAGCGTGCTTTGGCCCACAACGCTGCGGCGTTGATCCTCTGCCACAACCATCCTTCGGGCAATTCCAACCCCAGCCAGGCGGATCGACTGCTGACCAAGCGCCTGCAAGAGGCGCTGGATCTGATCGATGTGCGGGTGCTCGACCATTTCATCGTCGGGGACGGCGAGCCGCTGTCGATGGCCGAGTATGGGTGGATGTAGCGAGAGCGGGCAACGCAAACCCCCTGTGGGAGCGGGCTTGCTCGCGAAGGCGGTGCATCAATCAGCAGTGATGTTGAATGAAATGGCCCTATCGCGAGCAAGCCCGCTCCCACAGGTTGTGTGGTGACGCTATTACTTGAAGCTGACTTTGGAATAGTCCTGACGCCCAAACGGGCTGACCTGATAACCCTCAACATCTTTAAGCGTCAGCGCAAACGCCGTCGGGTGCGCCAGTGGCAGCCACAGCGCCTGCTGCTGGATCTGCGCCTGGGCCTGTTCATACAGCTTGGTGCGCACACCTTGCTCGCCCGTGGTCTTGCCGGCGCTGATCAGCTTGTCCAGATCCTGATTGCAGTAGCGCGCGAAGTTGGTGCCGGACTTGACCGCCGCGCAGGAAAATTGCGGCGTGAGGAAGTTGTCCGGGTCGCCGTTGTCACCCGCCCAGCCCATGAACAGCAGGTCGTGCTCGCCAGCCTTGGCGCGGCGAATCAGTTCGCCCCATTCGATCACGCGAATCTCGGCCTGAATGCCGATTTCGGCGAGGTCGGACTGAAGCAGTTGCGCGCCGAGGCTTGGGTTAGGGTTGAGTGTGCTGCCGGTAGGACGGGTCCAGATGGTGGTCTTGAAGCCATCCTTCAGCCCGGCCTTGGCCATCAATGCCTTGGCCTTTTCCACGTCATACGGATAACCCGGCAAGCCCTTCGCGTAGCTCCAGGTGTTCGGCGGATACGGGCCATTAGCGGCTTCGGCGGTGTCTTCGAACACGGCCTTGACGTAATTGGCCTTGTCGAACGCGAGGTTGATCGCCTGGCGCACTTCAGGTTTGTCCAGTGGCGGATGCTGGCTGTTGATGCCGACGAATGCGGTCATGAACGCGTCAGTCTTTTCGACTTTAAGCGTCGGCTCCTTCAGCGCGGCCTGTACGTCCAGAGGCTTGGGCGAAAGGGCGATCTGGCACTCGCTGCGGCGCAATTTCTGCAAACGGACGTTGGCGTCCGGCGTGATGGCGAAGATCAGCGGGTCCACCGACGGCTTTCCGCCGAAATAGTCCGGGTTGGCCTTGTAGCGAATCGACGCGTCTTTCTGGAACCGGGTGAACACGAACGGGCCGCTGCCGATCGGCTGGCTGTTGAGCTTCTCCGGGGTGCCGGCCTTCAACAATTTGTCGGCGTATTCGGCGGAGTAGATCGAGGCGAACCCCATGCTCAGGGTGGCGAGGAAGGTCGAGTCCGGATGATCAAGGGTGAAGCGCACGGTGAGCGGGTCGAGCGCGTCAATCTTCTTGATCAACGCTGGCAACTGCATCGATTGTGCGTGTGGGAAGCCGCTCTGGGCCACTTTGTGCCACGGGTTTGCCGGATCGAGCATGCGGTCGAAGCTGAATTTCACGTCTTCCGCGCTCAGGTTACGTGTCGGGCTGAAGTAATCGGTGCGGTGAAATTTCACCTGCGGATGCAGCTTGAACACGTACGACAGGCCGTCCGGCGAGACTTCCCAGCTGTCCGCGAGGCTGGCGACCACTTTGCCGCTGGCGGTGTCGAAGTCCACCAGGCGGTTCATCAGCACGTCGGCCGAGGCGTTGGTGGTGGTCAGCGAATTGTATTGCACCACGTCGAACCCTTCGGGGCTGGCCTCGGTGCAGACGGTCAGAGCGGCGGCCATGGCCTGCGGGCTCAGCAGCAGAGGAGCAAACAATAGCGGTAGGGCAGCGAGGCGCATGGTCGGATTCCTTTACAGATCGAAGGCCCATCTGCAAGTGCAGTCTGGAAAAGGCTTACCCTAGTGGGCTCTTTTGCAAATGACTATCCCCTTTTTCATTTTAAGGGGACTATGTGCGCTTGTTTTCGGTGATGCGGGCCGAGGAAAACCCGGAATTGGTCGATTGGCCGATTCTCTGCGACGAGCGGTCTTAATCGACGACAGCCTTTATCCAAGGCGCCCGGCGACGGAAAAACGGGGGATTTATCAAGTCCGCGCACACGGAATGTTGTTGCTCTTCAGTCTTTCTGGTATAAAGCAGCGCTCTTTTCTAGGGGCCCGGTTCCTTCACTGTAGGTGTAGCCGGTAAGACCTCTAAAGAAACGCGGCGCCTGGCGCCAAATGACTGAGAGATTAAGCGGCCAACCCATGCCGGGTTGGGCATGTGGTTTTAGAGGGCTGAGGCATGTCGAGAGTATGTCAAGTTACCGGTAAGGGTCCGGTGACTGGGAATAACATTTCCCACGCAAACAACAAAACCCGTCGTCGTTTCCTGCCGAACCTGCAGCATCACCGCTTCTGGGTTGAAGAAGAGAAACGTTTCGTGCGTCTGCGCGTATCTGCCAAAGGCATGCGTATCATCGACAAGCGTGGCATCACTGTCGTGCTGGCCGAAATCCGCAAAGCCGGCAAGATCTAAGGGAGCTAATCATGCGTGAATTGATTCGTTTGATTTCGAGCGCCGGTACTGGTCACTTCTACACTACCGACAAGAACAAGCGTACTACTCCGGACAAAATCGAGATCAAGAAATTTGATCCGGTTGTTCGCAAGCACGTGATCTACAAAGAAGGCAAAATCAAGTAATTGATTTTTCCAACTTACGAAAAAGGCCCGTATCGCGAGATACGGGCCTTTTTTGTTGCCTGATGGTTATGTGTTGTCTGTCAGGGCCCCTTCGCGAGCAAGCCCGCTCCCACAGGGGATTTGTGGCACTCACAAAACTAGTGTGGGAGCAGGCTTGCTCGCGAAAGCGTCATCCCGGATGACACAAATCCTTAAGCCTTCGGTTCAAACGCCACGTAAATCTTGCGGCACGGCTCCAACACTTCCCATGTTCCTCTGAATCCGGCAGGGACCACAAAGCGATCGCCCGCGCGCACGGTCTTGCTGTTGCCGTCGTTGTCGCGCAGCACTGAAACGCCCTGAATGATCTCGCAGTATTCATGCTCGGTGAAGTTCACATGCCACTGGCCGACTGCGCCTTCCCAGACGCCCGCGTTCAGCTGGCCGCACGGGCTGTTGTAGTGGTTGTAGAGTGCGTGCTCGGGATCGCCCTTGAGGACTTTCGCCGCGTCTGGTCGATAGCGCTCGGGCGCGGTGGTGGCTTGGTTGAAGTCGACGACATCCTGGATATTCATTGTTGTAATTCCCCGTGATTACGGCGCGTTGGCTGAAAAGACGCAAAGTCTATGTTTATTAAAATGAACATCGCAAGGCCGTTTGCCGGCCTTATGTCAAATATATTGAAACTACACCGGTCGCTGGTTTAGGGTGGCGGTTGCCTTGGGCCGAACATGCAGGCTGGCCGGGCAGAATTCCTGGGGACGCCCGCGAAGAACGCGGGGCTCTCGTATTCAATAAGAGGAGGACACTCGAATGACCACCCTGACTCGTGCCGATTGGGAGCAACGGGCTCGCGATCTGAAGATCGAAGGCCGCGCCTACATCAATGGCGAATACACCGATGCCGTCTCCAGCGAGACCTTCGAGTGCATCAGCCCGGTCGATGGCCGTCTGCTGGGCAAGGTTGCCAGCTGTGACGCCGCCGACGCCCAGCGTGCGGTTGAAAACGCTCGCGCCACGTTCAATTCCGGTGTCTGGTCGCGCCTGGCGCCAACCAAACGCAAAGCCACCATGATTCGTTTCGCCGGCCTGCTCAAACAGCACGCCGAAGAGTTGGCCCTGCTTGAAACCCTGGACATGGGCAAGCCGATCAGCGATTCCCTCTACATCGACGTTCCCGGCGCGGCGCAAGCCCTGAGCTGGAGCGGTGAGGCCATCGACAAGATCTACGACGAAGTCGCCGCCACCCCGCACGATCAACTGGGTCTGGTGACTCGCGAGCCGGTCGGCGTTGTCGGCGCCATCGTGCCGTGGAACTTCCCGTTGATGATGGCCTGCTGGAAACTCGGCCCGGCGCTGTCCACCGGTAACTCGGTGATCCTCAAGCCGTCGGAAAAATCCCCGCTGACCGCCATCCGCATCGCGGCACTGGCCGTTGAAGCCGGCATCCCGAAAGGCGTGCTGAACGTCCTGCCAGGCTACGGCCACACCGTCGGCAAGGCCCTGGCCCTGCATAACGATGTGGACACGCTGGTGTTCACCGGTTCGACCAAGATCGCCAAGCAGTTGCTGATCTACTCCGGCGAATCGAACATGAAGCGCGTCTGGCTCGAAGCCGGCGGCAAGAGCCCGAACATCGTGTTCGCCGATGCGCCGAATCTGCAAGAGGCTGCCGAAGCCGCTGCTGGCGCCATCGCCTTCAACCAGGGCGAAGTCTGCACCGCCGGTTCGCGTCTGCTGGTCGAGCGTTCGATCAAGGACAAATTCCTGCCGCTGGTGATCGAAGCGCTGAAAACCTGGAAGCCGGGCAACCCGCTGGACCCGGCGACCAACGTCGGCGCGCTGGTGGATACCCAACAGATGAACACCGTGCTGTCCTACATCGAGTCCGGCCACACCGACGGCGCCAAACTGGTGGCTGGCGGCAAACGTATTCTTCAGGAAACCGGCGGCACGTACGTTGAGCCAACGATTTTCGACGGTGTCAGCAACGCGATGAAAATCGCCCAGGAAGAAATCTTTGGCCCGGTGCTGTCGGTCATCGCTTTCGACACCGCCGAAGAAGCCATCGCGATTGCCAACGACACGCCTTACGGCCTGGCCGCTGCGGTATGGACCAAGGACATCTCCAAGGCTCACCTGACCGCCCGCGCACTGCGCGCCGGTAGCGTGTGGGTCAACCAATACGACGGCGGCGACATGACCGCACCGTTTGGTGGTTTCAAACAGTCGGGCAACGGCCGCGATAAATCGCTGCACGCGTTCGACAAGTACACCGAACTGAAGGCGACCTGGATCAAGTTGTAAGCCCGTGAAGGAGCCCGATTTTAGACCGGGCTCCTGAACGACGCAGATCCCTGTGGGAGCGGGCTTGCTCGCGAAGGCGCCGTAACAGCCAACGATGATGTGGGCTGTGATGGCCTCTTCGCGAGCAAGCCCGCTCCCACATTTGTTTTGTGCCGTGCCGGAAAAATAATATCCACAGGAGCGTGGAACATGCGTTGGGCGACGTATTTCGCCGTGTTGGCGTCTGTCTTGAGTGTGGGTCTGGCCCTTGGCGTCAGCATGCCGCTGGTGTCCTTTCGCCTGGAAAGTTGGGGCTACGGCTCGTTCGCCATCGGCGTGATGGCCGCCATGCCGGCCATTGGTGTTTTGTTGGGGGCGAAGATTTCCAGCCACCTGGCGGCGCGCTTTGGCACGGCCAATCTGATGCGCCTGTGCCTGTGGGCCGGGGCACTTTCCATTGGGTTGCTGGCGTTGTTGCCGAGCTATCCGGTGTGGCTGGTGTTGCGATTGATGATTGGCGTGATCCTGACGCTGGTGTTCATCCTCGGTGAAAGCTGGATCAACCAACTGGTGGTCGAACAATGGCGCGGGCGCCTGGTGGCGCTGTACGGCAGCAGCTATGCGCTGAGTCAGTTGGCCGGGCCGATACTGCTGGGCGTTTTGGGCACTGATCACGATTACGGATTCTGGGTCGGCGTCGGTTTGCTGATGGTCGCGCCTTTTCTGTTGCTCGGTCGCAGCGGCGCGCCTTCCAGCGAAGCGTGCAGCGTGACCTTTGGCGACTTGTTGGCCTTTTGTCGCGGCTTGCCGGCGATTGCCTGGGGAGTCGCGTTGTTCGCCGCTTTCGAGGCGATGATCCTGACCCTGTTACCGGTGTATTGCCTGCGCCAGGGCTTCACCACGGAAATCGCCCTGGCGATGGTCAGCACCGTGGTGGTGGGTGATGCGTTGCTGCAATTGCCGATTGGCGCACTGGCCGATCGCTTGTCCCGGCGCACGCTGTTTACCGGTTGCGCGGTGGTGTTGCTGCTGTCGAGCCTGGCGATTCCGTTGTTGATCGACACGCTGCTGATCTGGCCACTGTGGGTGTTGTTTGGCGCCAGCGCGGGCGGCCTGTTCACCTTGTCGCTGATCCTGATCGGCGAACGTTACCGCGATGATGCGCTGGTGCGCGCCAATGCGCATATCGCGCAGTTGTGGGGCATTGGCTGTCTGGTCGGGCCGTTGGCCGCCGGGGCCGGCAGCCAGTGGATCAGCGGCCATGCGTTGCCGCTGCTGATGGCGGCGGGGGCATTGGGGTTGGTGATTTTGTTAATGCGCGAAGGGGCGTTCGGCGCCGCACAACCGGCCTGAATGTGAACACAAAGCTGTGGCGAGGAAGCTTTTGTGGAGAGGCCTTTTGTGGCGAGGAAGCTTTTGTGGTGAGGAGGCTTTTGTGGAGAAGGGCCTTTTGTGGTGAGGAGGCTTTTGTGGCGAGGGGGCTTGCCCCCGTTCGCCTGCGCAGCAGGCGCAAAAACTATTCAATCGCGGAATATGTCGTCAATTTTGGGGCTGCTTTGCAGCCCAACGGGGGCAAGCCCCCTCGCCACAATTGATCACCTGGTGGCTGGTTACAACATCCGCTCCAGGCCCACGGTGGTGCTCATCCACGCATTGAAACGTCGCCACCAGCTTCCCGGTTCTTCGGTCAGCGTGTGCATTTTGCCGTCATCCTCGGTCACCCAAACCACCTTGCCGTCTTGCAGTTCTGCCTCATAACTCAGCGGCGGCGCCATGCCTTGCATCGCCAGTTCGCGGACATGGGCGGCCAGCTCCGGGCTGTCCACCAACACCCCAACCTCGGTGTTCCACAGCACCGAACGCGGGTCGAAGTTGAACGAGCCGATGAAGGATTTCTGCTGGTCGAAGATCATCGCTTTGCTGTGCAGGCTGGAGTCGGAGCCCTGATAGGCCGAGCGCCGGAACAGATGCGGACCGCTGCCGCTCCCCGAGCCCGGCTGGCGGCGCAATTCGAACAACTTCACGCCGTGCTCCAGCAACGCCTTGCGATACGGTGCGTAGCCGCCGTGCACCGCTGGCACGTCGGTCGCTTCAAGCGAGTTGGTCAGCAAACTCACCGACACCCCGGCGTCGGCACGCCCGGTCAGGTACACCAGCCCCGGTTGGCCAGGCACGAAGTACGCCGAAATCATGATCAATTCTTTACTGACGCCGTTCAGTTCGGGCGCCAGTTGCGTCGTCAGCAACAGCTGCGGGTCGGGTTCGCCCTTGGCCAGCACCTTGCTAGGTGCGTCCCACAGCGCCTGATTCCAGGCCCAGATCAACTGTCGGCGCCAGATGTCCATGCGCGGGTGCGTGGTGTAGACCATCAATTGCTGGTAGAGCGCATGATTCTGTTTGCGCGTTTCCTCCAGCGACTCTTCCAGCCGGGTCCGGGTGTTTTCCAGGTCCTTGGCCGTCGGTTTGCTGGAAAGGAATTCGTCGATCGGTTTACTCAGCGCGCTGTTCCAGTATTGGTCGAAGCTATGCCCCAACTGCTCAGCCACCGGGCCGACGCTGAGCATGTCGATGTCGGTGAAATTCAGGTTGGGCTCGGCGTCGAAATACTCGTCGCCCAGGTTGCGCCCGCCGACAATGGCCACGCTGTTGTCCGCCAGCCACAGTTTGTTGTGCATGCGTCGGTGTTGCTGCGACAGGTTGAACAGGCGGCCCAGGGTCCGCGTCACGCCGGTGCTGCGGCCCAGGTGCAGCGGGTTGAACAGGCGGATCTGGATTTGCGGATGCGCCGCCAGCGTCGCGATGACCTGGTCCAGGCCATCGCTGGTGGTGTCGTCGAGCAGGATGCGCACCCGCACGCCACGGTCGGCAGCCTTCAGCAGTTCATCCACCAGCATCCGCGTACTGATGCCGTCATGGACGATGTAGTACTGCAAGTCGAGGCTGATCTGGGCGTTGCGGATCAGCTCGGCGCGGGCGGTAAAGGCCTCGGTGCTGTTGGACAGCAGGCGAAAGCCGGACTGTCCCTGATGAGGCGCGGCTTGTGCCTGAATCGAGCGGCCGAACGCCGAATTGCCGGCGGGCAATGCCTGGCTCGCTTCGCGTGGGGCGTCGAGGCTGGCGCAACCGCCGAGGAACGCGGCGAGTAGCAGAAGAGCGAGCAGGGGCTGTCTGACTCTCACGTGGGATCGTTCCGATTGGCGGCAGGTCTCGGCATATGACGCTGGTTTCCACAGAAAGGTCAGTCGAGGGTGGAGGTTTGCGCCAGCAGTTTGATCGCCGCTGCGCCCACCTTGCGCACCGCCTCTTCAATCAACGGTGATGGCTTGGCAGCGTAGTTCATGCGCAGGCAATTGCGGTACTTGCCCGAGGCGGAAAAAATGCTGCCCACGGCAATCTGTACGCCTTGATCGTGCAGGGCACGATTCAGTTTGAGGGTGTCGAAGCCGTCCGGCAGCTCGACCCACAGCATGAAGCTGCCTTGCGGGCGACTGGCGCGAGTGCCGGCGGGGAAGTAGCGCGTTACCCAATCGATCATCAAGTCGCGATTGCGCTGGTATTGCGTACGCATCCGCCGCAAATGCGGTTCGAAATGTCCGGCTTTGAGAAATTCGGCGATAGCAATCTGCGGTTGCGGAGCGGTCGAGCCAGTGCTGATGTATTTCATGTGCAGCACGCGTTCCAGATAGCGTCCGGGCGCGACCCAGCCAATGCGCAGGCCGGGCGCCAAGGTCTTGGAAAATGAACTGCACAGCAGCACGCGGCCGTCTTCGTCGAAGGATTTGATCGTGCGCGGTCGCGGGTAGCTGTAGGCCAGTTCGCCATACACATCGTCCTCGATGATCGCCACGTCAAAACGCTGTGCGAGCGTCAACAACGCGCGTTTGCGCGATTCCGGCATGATGTAGCCCAGCGGGTTGTTGCAGTTGGGCGTCAACTGTATGGCTTTGATCGGCCATTGCTCCAGCGCCAGTTCGAGCGCGTCGAGGCTGATTCCGGTGATCGGGTCGGTGGGGATTTCCAGGGCTTTCATGCCCAGGCCCTTGAGCGTTTGCATGGCGCCGTGAAAGCTCGGCGAGTCCACGGCCACAATATCGCCCGGCTCGCAAATCGAGCGAATGCTGGTGGAGAGCGCTTCGTGGCAGCCGGTGGTAATCACCAAGTCGTGAGCGTTCAGTTGACAGCCGGCATCAAGCATCAGGCGCGCGATCTGTTCACGCAGTTCGAGGGTGCCGTAGATGTTGTCGTAATACAGGCCGGGCATGTCCTGCCGCCGACTGATTCGCGCGAGGTTGCGCAGCAGCGGTTTCATGGTCGGCGTGGTGATGTCCGGCATGCCGCGACCCAGTTGCACCACGTCCTTGCGCGGGACGGCGCGAATCAGTTCCAGCACTTGGTCCCACTGCGAGATATCCACCGGGCGCTGGGCCGGACGCCCAATCGCCGGCAACTCCGGCAGCTCGCGACCCGCCGGTACGAAGTAGCCGGACTTGGGTTTCGGAGTCGCCAACCCGCTGTCTTCCAGAACGCGATACGCCTGCTGCACGGTGCTCAGGCTGACGCCATGCTCAACACTCAACGCCCGTACCGAGGGCAGCCGGTCGCCGGGGCGATAGAAGCCCTGTTCGATCCGTGTGCCGAGCAATTCGGCGAGGTTGACGTAAAGGGTCATGGCGCAGCCTCGGTGTGGTGAATTCGGTTAACCAGTACAGATTTGGCAAAAATAGACGATTCAGACGCGGAAACGGCAAATCTGTATGGAGTTAATACAGTCTGTTTGAATCTGTAATGCTTTTTCTCGTCCGCGCATCATGAAAGCTCTGGCTATCCAAGTAAACAGGAGCAATCAAAATGAACGGCTTGAGCGATGTGCGGCTGACGTTACACAGTCAGGAACTGGCGGCAGGGCAAATCAACGGTGCACGCGAAGCGATCATGCGCAACGCGCCGTCCGGCCTGGGTCGCTGGAGTCTGTTCTGGCATCGTTTGCACACGCGCAGGGCGTTGCTGGAGTTGACTCCGGAGCAACTGAAGGATGTGGGGCTGACGTGGGAACAGGCGCGGGAGGAGGGGCTTAAGCCTTTCTGGCGGGTCTGAGTGGTGGGCTGTCCTTTAGATCCATTCGCGAGCAAGCCCGCTCCCACAGGTGATTTGTGTCGCTCACAAATCCCCTGTGGAAGCGGGCTTGCTCGCGAAGACGTCGGCATAGGCGCTGAAAATCCCTCAGACCAGCTCCTTCATCCGATGCCACAACATCCCCAGCGCCAACAACGGCGAACGCAAATGCCTGCCGCCGGGGAAGGTGATGTGCGGCACGCGGGCAAACAGATCAAACCCGCCACCTTGCTGCCCGCTGATCGCCTCGGCCAGCAACTTGCCCGCCAGGTGCGTGGCATTCACCCCGTGGCCGGAATACGCCTGTGCGTAATACACATTCGGCTGATCGTCGAGCCGGCCGATCTGCGGCAGGCGATTAGCGCCGATGCCAATCATTCCGCCCCATTGATAGTCGATTTTCACGCTGGCCAGTTGCGGGAACACCTCGAGCATTTTCGGCTGCATGTAGGCGCCGATGTCCTTCGGGTCGCGGCCTGAATAGTGACAGGCGCCCCCGAACAGCAAGCGCCGATCTGCCGAGAGCCGGTAGTAATCCAGCGCCACCCGTTGATCACAGACCGCCATGTTCTGCGGCAGCAGCGAGTGCGCCAGTTCTTCGCTCAAGGGCTCGGTGGCGATGATGTAGCTGCCGGCGGGCAAGACCTTGCCGCTGAGGTGCGGGTTGAGATCGTTGAGGTAGGCGTTGCAGCCCAACACCAATGTCTTGGCGCGAACCAAACCCTGAGCCGTATGGACTTTGACCTCCTGGCCGTAGTCGATGCGGGTCACCGCCGAATACTCGAACAACTGCGCGCCCAGTTGTTGTGCGGCGGCGGCTTCACCGAGTGCCAGGTTCAGCGGGTGCAAATGACCCGAGCCCATGTCGATCAAGCCACCGACGTAGCGCTTCGATCCCACCACGGTGTGCATGTCATGGGCTTGCAGCAGGCGGGTTTCGTAGCGGTAACCGAGGCTGCGCAGTTCCTCGGCGTCTTCGGCAAAACCGTCGAGCTCTTTCGGTTTGTTAGCCAGGTCGCAGTAACCCCAGGTCAGGTCGCACGGGATCTGAAAGCGTTCGACGCGCTGCCGGACGATCTCCACCGCTTCCAGGCCCATGAGTTTCATCTGGCGCACACCGTCGGCGCCGATTACCTTGGCAAACTGATCGAGGCCATGGCCGACGCCACGAATCAATTGCCCGCCGTTACGGCCGCTGGCGCCCCAGCCGATCTTGCGGGCTTCCAGCAGCACCACACGGAAACCGCGTTCGGCCAGTTCGAGCGCGGTATTCAACCCGGAAAAACCACCGCCGACCACGCACACATCGGCCACTATTTCGCCGGTCAGCACCGGATGTTCGGGCTGCGGCAGGCTGCTGGCGGCGTAATACGAGGCGGTGTGTTGGGCACGGGCATTCATGCGCGTCATCCTGATGCTGGTGTCTGAAAAATTTGACGGAGCATAAGCCGGAGCTTCCGGCGCGGGCAACATTGGTCGGTTGCCGCTGTATCGATCCGCGTCTTTGCTTCAGACTCGCGCTCTATCCCGCTTTTGGTCACCGCTTCGATGAGCTGCAACCGCCAGACAATTCGCACGCTACGGCAGCAAATTCCCTCATTCGAGTGCGTGCCCGGCTGCCATGACTGCTGCGGGCCGGTGACTACCTCGCCGGAAGAAATGTCGCGGCTGCCGCGCAAGACTCGCGCCGAGCAGGACGCGGCGATGGATGAACTCAACTGCGTGCACCTCGGGCCGAATGGCTGCACGGTGTACGACGAGCGGCCGCTGATCTGCCGGTTGTTTGGTACGACGAAGACGCTGCCGTGCCCTAATGGACGGCGGCCGGTGGAGCTGATTCATCCGCAGGTGGAAAAGCAGATTCATGAGTACATGGCCAGTACTCGGCAGGTGTTGGTTTGAGTGTTGAGTTCTTTTGACGAGACCGCATCGCGGCCCTCGCGGGCAAGCCCGCAGCCACAGGGGTCGCGTTGTGGGAGCGGGCTTGCTCGCGAAGGCGGCCGATCAGGCACCGCAAGGCTCAATCCGGAATCGGCAAACTCAAGCTCTCTTTCACTTCTTCCATCACGATGTAGCTCTTGGATTCGCGCACATGCGGCAGTTTGAGCAGGATGTCGCCCAGCAACTTGCGGTACGAGGCCATCTCGGAAATCCGCGCCTTCACCAGGTAATCGAAATCCCCTGACACCAGGTGGCACTCCAGCACGTGCGGCAGTTTCAGCACCGCGCGTCGGAACTCTTCGAAAGTATCCCCCGATTTGTAGTCCAGGCTGATCTCGACGAACACCAGGAGACTACCCTTCAAGTGCTGCGGATTGAGCCGGGCGTTGTAGCCCATGATGATCCCTTCGCGCTCCAGCCGGCGGACCCGCTCGGTGCAGGGCGTGGTCGAGAGCCCGACCTTTTCCCCAAGTTCCGTGAAGGAAATTCGCCCGTCCGCTTGCAGGATCCGCAGGATGTTGCGATCGATCTTGTCCAGCTCACGTTTGGTCTGAGTGTTGGTACGCATAGGGGATGCGCCTCCGTGAAAAGGGTTTTTGCCGAGAATTGTCGCCAAATATAGGCATTTATATAGTGAAATGCACTGCCTAAACTTTTTTACACTGCTCGCATCTTCGGTCTGAACAACACACGTCAGCGGCACGCCGCGATGAGGGATATGAAAATGCGCGTTATGGTCTTGGGTAGCGGCGTCATCGGTACCGCCAGTGCTTACTATCTGGCCCGTGCCGGGTTTGAAGTGGTGGTTGTGGACCGTCAGCCGGCTGCGGCCATGGAGACCAGTTTCGCCAACGCAGGCCAGGTGTCGCCGGGTTATGCCTCGCCGTGGGCCGCGCCGGGCGTGCCGCTCAAGGCCATCAAGTGGTTGCTGCAACGCCACGCACCGCTGGCGATCAAGGCCACGGCCGACATCGATCAATACCTGTGGATGGCGCAGATGCTGCGCAACTGCACCGCCAGCCGTTATGCGGTGAACAAAGAGCGCATGGTCCGTCTGTCCGAGTACAGCCGTGACTGCCTCGACGAATTGCGCGCCGAAACCGGGATTGCCTACGAAGGCCGCAGCCTCGGCACCACCCAATTGTTCCGCACCCAGGCTCAGCTCGACGGCGCCGCGAAAGACATCGCCGTGCTGAAAGAGTCCGGCGTACCGTTCGAATTGCTCGACCGCGCCGGCATTGCCCGCGTCGAGCCGGCGCTGGCGAACGTCACCGATATTCTTGCCGGTGCCCTGCGCCTGCCGAACGACCAGACCGGCGACTGCCAGATCTTCACCACCCGCCTCGCCGAAATGGCGGTGAAACTGGGCGTGGAGTTCCGCTTCGGTCAGGACATCCAGACCCTCGACTTCGCCGGTGATCGCATCAACGGTGTGTGGATCGACGGCAAGCTGGAAACTGCTGACCGCTACGTCCTGGCGCTCGGCAGCTACTCGCCGCAACTGCTCAAGCCGTTGGGCATCAAGGCTCCGGTGTATCCGCTCAAGGGTTATTCGCTGACCGTGCCGATTACCAACCCGGCGATGTCGCCGACGTCGACCATTCTCGACGAGACCTACAAGGTCGCGATCACCCGTTTCGACAACCGCATCCGCGTCGGCGGCATGGCGGAGATCGCCGGTTTTGACCTGTCGCTGAACCCGCGTCGGCGCGAAACCCTGGAGATGATCGTCAACGACCTTTATCCTCAGGGCGGCGATCTGGCACAGGCGAGCTTCTGGACCGGCCTGCGCCCGACCACCCCGGACGGCACGCCAATCGTTGGTGCGACGCCGTTCAAGAATCTGTTCCTGAACACCGGTCACGGCACACTCGGCTGGACCATGGCCTGCGGCTCCGGTCGCTTGCTGGCTGACCTGATGGCGAAGAAAACGCCGCAGATCAGCGCCGAAGGCCTCGATATTTCCCGTTACGGCAATTCATCTCAGGAGTCCGCAAAACATGGCAATCCAGCGCCAGCTCACCAATGAGCGCATGAGTCAGATCGTCGCTCATAACGGAACCGTGTATCTGGCAGGGCAAGTCGGCGATGACATGAGCGCCGGGATTGAACAGCAGACCCGCGAAACCCTCGCCAACATCGAGCGTTTGCTGGACCTGGCCGGCACCGACAAGAGCCATCTGCTGTCGGTGACGATTTACCTGAAAGACATCGACGCGCATTTCGCCGGCATGAATTCGGTGTGGGACAAGTGGCTGCCAAAAGGCGTCGCCCCGGCCCGCGCGACCGTTGAATCGAAGCTGTGTGAACCGGGCATTCTGGTCGAGCTGTCGGTCATCGCCGCTCTGCCATAAGCCAGATCCCTCTTCCGGCGCTGTTAACGGTTTACGCCGTCAGCCAGCGCCGGTTTTTTCTTCCCGATGACCGACTAGAAGTCTGCCGCCATGCGTCCTGCCCGTGCCCTGATCGACCTCCAAGCCCTGCGTCAAAATTACCGGATCGCTCGTGAAATCACCGGGGCCAAAGCCCTCGCGGTGATCAAGGCCGATGCCTATGGACATGGCGCAGTGCGTTGCGCCCAAGCCCTGGAAGCCGAGGCCGACGGTTTTGCCGTGGCCTGCATCGAAGAAGCCCTGGAATTGCGCGGCGCAGGCATTCGGGCGCCGGTGTTGCTGCTGGAGGGTTTCTTCGAAGCCGATGAGTTGTCGTTGATCGTCGAGCACGACTTCTGGTGCGTGGTGCATTCGTTGTGGCAGCTCGAAGCCATCGAAAAAGCCTCGTTGGGCAAGCCGATCACGGTCTGGCTCAAGCTCGATTCGGGCATGCACCGCGTCGGCCTGCATCCCAAGGATTATCAGGCGGCCTATCAACGGCTGCTGGCCAGCGGCAACGTCGAAAAAGTTGTGCTGATGAGCCACTTTGCGCGGGCCGATGAATTGCACGAACAGTCCAGCAATGAGCAAGTCGCTGTGTTCGAAGCCGCGCGCAAAGGCTTGTCGGCCGAGATCAGCCTGCGTAATTCGCCCGCGGTGCTCGGTTGGCCGCAGATTCCAAGTGATTGGGTGCGTCCCGGCATCATGCTTTACGGCGCGACGCCGTTCGAAGAAGCCAACACTGTGGCCGCTCGCCTGCAACCGGTGATGACCCTGGAATCGAAAGTGATTTGCGTTCGGGAACTGCCCGCCGGCGAGCCCATCGGTTACGGCGCCCGATTCATTACGCCCAAGCCGATGCGCGTGGGTGTGGTCGCGATGGGGTACGCCGACGGTTATCCGCGTCAGGCGCCGACCGGTACGCCGGTCATGGTCGCCGGCCAGCGCAGTCAGTTGATTGGCCGGGTGTCGATGGACATGCTCTGCATCGATCTGACCGATGTACCGCAGGCCGGTCTCGGTTCGACCGTCGAGTTGTGGGGCAAAAACATCCTCGCCAGCGAAGTCGCGGCGGCGGCAGACACAATCCCTTACCAGATCTTCTGCAACCTGCGCCGCGTGCCAATGCTCTATTGCGAGGGTTAGGGGCAAACGCGCCTGACCGGAAGTCGCCTCTGCCGAGAGGATTCAGGACCAAGTGTTGTAAATACTGAACGCTGTCGCCATGATAACGCTCGATATTTCTACAACCTGAATCCCTGGAGGCGCAAGCATTGGACGTCGGTGAGCGACTGCAATCCATCCGTAAGCTCAAAGGTCTTTCGCAGCGTGAGCTCGCCAAGCGCGCGGGTGTCACCAACAGCACGATTTCGATGATCGAGAAAAACAGCGTCAGCCCCTCGATCAGTTCGCTGCGCAAAGTCCTGAGCGGGATTCCCATGTCCATGGTCGAGTTCTTTTCCGAAGAGATCCTGCAGGAAAAGCCGACGCAGATCGTCTACAAAGCCAACGAACTGATCGATATTTCCGATGGCGCCGTGACCATGAAACTGGTCGGCCGGGCACACCCGAGCCGGGCTATCGCCTTCCTCAATGAAATCTATCCGCCAGGCGCCGACACGGGTGAAGAGATGCTCACCCATGAAGGCGAGGAAACCGGGATTCTGGTGGAGGGTCGACTGGAACTGGTGGTCGGGGCTGAAACTTTTGTGCTTGAAGCCGGCGATAGCTACTACTTTGAAAGTACCAAGCCGCATCGTTTCCGCAATCCGTTCGATGCGCCGGCGCGACTAATCAGCGCAGCGACTCCTGCGAATTTCTAAGTAGAGAAGGCGCCCGGCCCATCAGGCCGAGGCACCCCGGCGGTTTTTGCGCCGTCGCCTAAGACCCCTTCGACTTTGGGGTTGTTTCAGTGTGGCGGGCTAACCGCTATACTTGCGCCCGCCAGCGAACCGTGGCCGTAGGCGTGACTAGCCACCATTGAGGGTGAACGCGTGAACCTAATTATGAAAATGCTGGCTGCACCAGCAACCGTACTGGCCCTATGGGCTGTCAGCGCTCAAGCTGCGACTACCGACGATATTGCAAAACGCCTGGCGCCAGTCGGTCAGGTGTGTGTGCAAGGTCAAGAGTGCAAGGGTATGGAAGTTGCCGCCTCTGCTGGCGGCGGTGGCGGCGCTAAAACGCCGGACGAAGTGATTGCAAAACATTGCAACGCTTGCCACGGTACCGGCCTGTTGGGCTCGCCGAAAATCGGCGACGCGGCGGACTGGGGCAAACGTGCCAAAGAACAAGGCGGGCTTGACGGTCTGCTGGCGAAAGCCATCAGCGGCATCAACTCCATGCCGCCAAAAGGCACCTGCGCCGACTGCTCCGATCCTGAGCTGAAGGGCGCAATCGAGAAGATGTCCGGCCTGAAATAAGCCGCCTCTTCAGCAAAAAGCCGCTTGCGAGCGGCTTTTTTGTGCCTGAAATTCTGTCCTGAAGTGAATGAATATTCCCTGTGGGAGCGGCGGTGTTTGCCTGATTTGGCTGCTGAGGCTGTTCAATGCAGCAAAGACCCGGCAAGCTCGGTCCAACCTCAATTCACGGAATGTAAGGGAGGATCAGATGGTGCAGCTGTGTTCTATCGAGCAAGCGGTCGATGACGTACTGGCGCGGTTGCCGGCGCACATCCACATGGGCCTGCCACTCGGTCTGGGCAAACCCAACCCTTTCGTCAACGCGCTGTTCCAGCGCATCGCGCGACTGCCCGAGCGGCAACTGACGATCTACACCGCCCTGTGCCTGGGCCGTCCGGCCTTGGGTGACGGTTTGCAAAAGCGCTTTCTTGAACCCTTTGTCGAGCGCGTATTTGGCGATTATCCGGAGCTGGATTTCCTCGCCGGGCTACAACGCGACAGCCTGCCGGCCAACGTTCACGTCCATCAATTCTTCATGCAACCGGGCAGCCTGTTGCACAGCGCATCGGCCCAGCAGGACTACGTCAGCAGCAATTACAGCCACGCCGCGCGGGACATCAATGCTGCCGGTTTGAACCTCGTGGCGCAGATGGTGGCCAGTCATTCCGAGCATCCTGACCGCTTGAGCCTGAGCTGCAACCCGGACATCACCCTCGACCTGTTTCCGCTGATCGCCAAGCGCCGTGAAGCAGGGGAGACCATTCTGATCGTCGGCCAGGTACACAACGATTTGCCCTACATGCCCGGCGACGCCGAAATCGGCATCGACACGTTCGATTTTTTGATCGACGAAAAAGACAGCAGCACGCTGTTCTCGACGCCGAACATGCCCGTGGGTTTTCAGGATCACTTCATCGGCCTGCACGCCAGCACGTTGGTGCGCGATGGCGGCACGTTGCAGATCGGCATCGGTTCGATGGGCGACGCGTTGACCGCCGCGTTGCTGGCGCGCCAGGGTGACAACGAGGGTTACAAGGCGCTGCTGGCCGATATCAACCTCAGCCAATGGGCGCAGTTGATCGACCGCGAAGGTGGCGTCGAGCCGTTCGCCAAAGGTCTGTACGGGTGCAGCGAAATGTTCGTCAACGGCTTGCTGGTGCTGGCGGATGCCGGGATTGTGCGGCGCAAGGTCTACCCGGACGTGCCGACGCAGGAACAGGCGAATGCCGGGACCCTCGATGAAGCCGCGCAAACCGACGGCATTTCGGTGCATGGCGGGTTCTTCCTCGGCCCGCGCAGTTTTTACGAGCGCCTGCGCGAGCTGCCGCAAAGCAAACGTCTCGAATTCAACATGACCCGCATCAGCTACATCAACGAGCTGTACGGGCAGGAAGAACTCAAGCGCTTGCAGCGCCTCGATGCGCGTTTTATCAACACCGTGTTCACCATGACCTTGCTCGGTGCCGGCGTCGCCGATCAACTGGAAGACGGGCGCGTGCTCAGCGGCGTCGGCGGCCAATACAATTTCGTCGCCCAGGGCCATGCGCTGGCGGGCGCGCGGTCGATGCTGATTTTGCGCAGCTGGCGCGAGGCGGGCGGTGACGTCAGTTCGAACATCGTCTGGGAGTACGGCCATTGCACGATCCCACGGCACCTGCGGGACATCGTGGTCACTGAATACGGCATCGCCGACTTGCGCGGTAAAACCGATGCGGCGGTGATTGAAGCGTTGCTGAATATCAGCGATTCACGCTTTCAGTCGGGGTTGATCGAGCAGGCGCAGAAGGTCGGCAAGTTGCCGAAAGACTTCCGCCTCGATCCGCGTTTTGCCGACAACACGCCGCAGCGTTTGCAGGCGATTCAGGCGCGGCACCCAAACCTGTTTCCGGAGTATCCGCTGGGCTGTGATTTCACCGCCGAAGAGCGGGATGTGCTGCGGGCGCTGAACTGGCTGAAGAGCAAGTTCAAGCTGACGGAGATTCTGGAGCTGGGCAAGGCTGCGCTGGACGCGCCTGATGCGTCGCAATACCCGGAACACCTGGAGCGGATGCAGCTAAGCAATCCGGACGGGCTGAAAGAGGATTTGTTTCAGCGGCTGCTGCTTACCGGCCTTAAAGCCACTGCGCAATAACGGATCACTCAAAACCACTGTGGGAGCGAGCTTGCTCGCGATGGCGGTGTAACAGTCAACGGTGATGTTGAATGTTATGGCCTCATCGCGAGCAAGCTCGCTCCCACAGGGAATGTGTAGTGTTTCGGATTACTCGATGAAGGTCACGACGCCGCCAGCCAGCGACTGCACGCGCGCCAGCGATTCAACGCGATAACCCTGTGCATCCAGTTCCGCACGGCCACCCTGGAACGACTTCTCGATCACGATCCCCAAACCGGCGACGGTCGCGCCGGCCTGTTTGATGATCGAGATCAGCGCCTGCGACGCCTTACCGTTGGCCAGGAAGTCGTCGATGATCAGCACGCGGTCGCTGCTGGTCAGGTGGCGCGGGGAAATCGCCACGGTGCTTTCGGTCTTCTTGGTGAACGAGTAAACGGTCGCCGACAGCAGGTTTTCAGTCAGGGTCAGGGACTGTTGCTTGCGGGCGAAGATCACCGGTACGCCGAGGTTCAGGCCGGTCATGATTGCCGGGGCAATGCCCGAGGCTTCGATGGTGACGATCTTGGTGATCCCCGAGTCCTTGAACAGCGCGGCGAATTCATCGCCGATCAGCTTCATCAGGGCCGGGTCGATCTGGTGGTTCAAAAAGGCGTCGACCTTCAGGACCTGATCGGAAAGCACGATGCCTTGTTCGCGGATTTTCTGGTGCAGTGCTTCCATGAAGCTTTCCTCTACTGGCGCCGAATGCGCCTAGTTTGTAAAAAATATTTGGTTAAAAAGTAGTCGATTCTAACGCTTTAACATCGCGCGTATATCCGCCAGTGCGGTATTGCCGCGAACGGCTTTGACTTCAACGGGCGTGTCGTCGTTGCCTTCCCAGGCGAGGTCGTCCGGCGGCAGCTCATCGAGGAAGCGGCTGGGCGCGCAGTCGATGATCTCGCCGTATTGCTTGCGCTTGGCGGCGAAGGTGAAGGCCAGCGTTTGACGCGCGCGGGTAATGCCGACGTAGGCCAGGCGGCGTTCTTCTTCGATGGTGTCGGCTTCGATGCTGGAGCGGTGCGGGAGGATTTCCTCTTCCATGCCCATGATGAACACGTAGGGAAATTCCAGGCCCTTGGAGGCGTGCAAGGTCATCATCTGCACGCCTTCGGCGCCGTCTTCCTCTTCCTGCTGACGCTCCAGCATGTCGCGCAAAACCAGTTTGCCGATGGCGTCTTCGACGGTCATCTCGCCTTCTTCGTCTTTCTCCAGCGTGTTCTTCAGCGCCTCGATCAGGAACCAGACGTTGCCCATGCGGTAATCGGCGGCTTTGTCGCTGGAGCTGTTGGTGCGCAGCCAGTTCTCGTAGTCGATGTCCATGACCATGCTGCGCAGCGCCGAGATCGGGTCTTCGCCGGAACACTGCTCGCGGACCTTGTCCATGAAGCGCTTGAAGCGCGACAGGCGATCGGTGAAGCGCGTGTCCAGATGCTCGCCCAAGCCGATTTCGTCGGTGGCGGCGTACATCGAGATTTTGCGTTCGGTGGCGTAGTTGCCGAGCTTTTCCAGCGTGGTCGAACCGATCTCGCGACGCGGCACGTTGATCACCCGCAGGAAGGCGTTGTCGTCGTCCGGGTTCACGATCAGGCGGAAGTAGGCCATCAGGTCTTTCACTTCCTGGCGCCCGAAAAAGCTGTTGCCGCCGGACAGGCGATATGGGATCTGGTGGTGTTGCAGCTTCAGCTCGATCAGCTTGGCCTGATAGTTACCGCGATACAGAATCGCGAAATCGCTGTACGGCCGGTCGGTGCGCAAGTGCAGGGTCAGCAGTTCGACCGCCACGCGCTCGGCTTCGGCGTCCTCGTTGCGGCAGCGGATCACGCGGATCTCGTCGCCGTGGCCCATCTCGCTCCACAACTGTTTTTCGAATTCGTGCGGGTTGTTCGAGATCAGTACGTTGGCGCAGCGCAGGATACGGCTGGTGGAGCGATAGTTTTGCTCCAGCATGACGACTTTCAGCGACGGGTAGTCGTCCTTGAGCAGCATCAGGTTTTCCGGACGCGCGCCGCGCCAGGCGTAGATCGACTGGTCATCGTCGCCGACCACGGTGAACTGGTTGCGCGTGCCGATCAGCAATTTCACCAGCAAATACTGGCTGGCGTTGGTGTCCTGGTATTCGTCCACCAGCAGGTAGCGGACTTTGTTCTGCCACTTTTCGAGGATGTCGGCGTGTTCCTGGAACAGCTTCACCGGCAGCAGGATCAGGTCGTCGAAGTCCACCGCGTTGAACGCCTTGAGCGTGCGCTGGTAGTGGGTGTAGACGATGGCGGCGGTCTGTTCCTTGGGGTTGCGCGCGTTTTCCAGGGCTTGGGCGGGCAGGATCAGGTCGTTTTTCCACGAGCCGATCATGTTCTTGATCTCGTCGACGCCGTCGTCGCCCGCGTATTCCTTTTGCATGATGTCGGTCATCAGGGCTTTGACGTCGGTCTCGTCGAAGATCGAGAAGCCCGGTTTGTAGCCCAGCCGCACGTGTTCCTTGCGGATGATGTTCAGGCCCAGGTTGTGGAAGGTGCACACCGTCAAGCCACGGCCTTCGCCGCCCTTGAGCAGGGTGCCGACCCGTTCCTTCATCTCGCGCGCGGCCTTGTTGGTAAAGGTCATGGCGACGATGTACTGGGCGCGGATGCCGCAGTTCTGGATCAAGTGCGCGATCTTGCGCGTGATCACGCTGGTCTTGCCGGAGCCTGCACCGGCGAGCACCAAAAGAGGGCCGCCGACGTAGCTCACGGCTTCTTGCTGCCGGGGATTGAGTCGGGACATACGAAATCAGGGAGTCATTTGCGAAATGGGCCGGCATTTTAACAGGCTCAGCGAATTGTGCTGCTCTGTCCGACTTGTGACGCACCGCGCTATCTCTAATTGCCGGTTTTGATACTTTCAAGCAGGATGCGCGGGGGATTTGCGTCTAATGTTCGTAATTCCGGATACAAAAGCCACGTTTGATAACTGATGTCATTGGTCATTGGTTACCCGCGCGGCATAATGCCCGCCGCCTACATCATTGCAGAGTCTAGGGAGCTAGCTTGTCTACGCCTGTCGAACCCTTGCGTTTGCTGCTACTGGCCGAAGAGCCGGCGTGGGCAGCGTTGTTGCGCGAGTGTCTGGCTCCGATGGGGAGTTCGGCCGTGCTCATCAGCGCCCCGGGCTGGGAGTCGGTCAGCAGCCTGTTCGATGACAACCGCAGCGCGGTGTTATTGACGATCCCGGCGCTTCAGCCGGCGCCCGGCCGTTGCAACTTGCCGACGGTGTTGCTGCTCGAACACGAGCCGACATCGCCGCCCGACGGTGTGAGCGACTGGCTGGTGCGCGACCTGCTCGACGCCGGCATGCTGCGCCGCTGCCTGCGTCATGTACGTGAACGCGGCGTGCTGGAAAACACCCTGCAACGCCTGGCCGAGCAAGACCCGCTGACCGGCATCGCCAATCGCCAGGGTTTCCAGACCTTGCTCGCCGCACGCCTGGCGGAAAACGACGGCCGTGGCCTGGCCCTCGGACACCTCGACCTCGACAACTTTCGACACGCCAACGACGCCCTCGGTCATCAGGCGGGCGACCGCCTGATTCTGCAAGTGGTCTCGCGGCTGAAAAGCCAGCTGGAAGCCGGCGATCAACTGGCGCGCCTGGGCAGCGATGAATTCGCCTTGCTGATCGACACCCGCCGCGCGCCGCAACGCGCCGAATGGATGGCCGAACGCATCACCGAAGCGCTGGCCGAACCGTACTGGGTTGACGGCGAAAGCCTGTTGATCGGTTCCAGCCTGGGCATTGCCCACGCCCGCGCCCAAGCCGGCGCCGATCCGCTGATGTGGCACGCGCACATCGCCATGCAGCAGGCTAAAAGCACGCAAGGCTGCACCTTTCATATCTTCAACGAACGCATCAACCGCAACGCCCGCAGCATGGCCGACCTCGAAAGCGAGCTGCGCCGGGCCTTGCGCCGCGACGAGCTGGAATTGCATTACCAGCCACGCCTGAACCTTGAGGACGGCCAGATCGTCGGCCTCGAAGCCCTGGTGCGCTGGCGCCATGCCGAACGCGGCTTGCTGCCGCCGAGTGAGTTCGTGCCGCTGGCCGAGCAAAGCGGTTTGATCGTGCCGCTCGGTTACTGGGTCATCTCCCGCGCCTTGCGCGACATGCAGGCACTGCGCGAGCGCGGTTTGCCGGCGCTGCACATGGCGATCAACCTGTCGTTCCGCCAGTTTCAGGACAGCCAATTGTTGTCGACCCTGAGCCGGCTGATTGCCGAGCGCGGCGTCGAGGCGCAATGGCTGGAATTTGAACTGACTGAAACCGCCGTCATGCGCCGCAGCGATCTGGTGAAGCAGACCATGGACGCCCTCGGGCGCCTGGGCGTGCGTTTCTCGCTGGATGACTTCGGCACCGGGTTCTCGTCGTTCGTGCACCTCAACAGCCTGCCGATTGCCTTGCTCAAGGTCGACAAGAGCTTTGTCGGCGGCATGGAAGAGCGCGAAGAGAACCGCAAACTGGTGCACGCCATGATCAACCTGGCGCACAACCTCAACCTCGAAGTGGTCGCCGAGGGCGTCGAAACACCGGAGCAACTGGATCTGTTGCGCGGGTTTGGCTGTGATCAGGTGCAGGGCTATCTGATCAGCAAGCCGCTGCCGTTGGCGGAACTGGTTGAGTATTTGACGTTTGGCAGCAGCCAGCAGCCCGCGCTGGAAGTCGTGAACTAACCACAAACACCTGTGGGAGCGGGCTTGCTCGCGAAGGGTGCCTGACATTCAGCGACGATGTTGACTGTCAAACTGCTTTCGCGAGCAAGCCCGCTCCCACAGGGGATCTCAGTTCCCACTGGGGATCTAAGTTCACAGGGGGATCTCAGTCAGGTTGGGCGACCGGGAAACGCTGTTGCACCGCAGGCTCGCGCCGGATCATCCGCTTCATCTTCCATTCAAACGCCAGCGTCAAACTCACCGCCGCGCACGCCAGGCCCAGCGCCAGGCCCCACCAGACGCCCGTCGGTCCCCAGTGCAGATTGAAAGCCATCACCCACGCCGCCGGTGCGCCGATCAGCCAATAGCAGCCGAGCCCGACCAGAAACGTTGTCTTCGCATCCTTGAGCCCGCGAATGCAGCCCATCGCGATGGTTTGCGTGCCGTCGAACAGCTCGAACCACGCCGCCACCGCCAACAGGCTCACTGCCAGGTCGATGACCGGGCGGAACGCCGGGTCGTTGTGGTCCAGGAACAGGCCGATCAACTGATTCGGCAGCAGCCAGAACACCATCGCAAACCCCAGCATCGACGCCGCGCCGAAGGCGATTCCGACCCGGCCGGCCAGCCGCGCGTCGAGCAATTGCCCGGCGCCATAGTGCTGGCCGATGCGCATGGTGATCGCATACGAAAGCCCCGCCGGAATCATGAACGCCACCGAGACGATTTGCAGGGCGATCTGGTGCGCCGCCAGTTGCGTGCTGCCCATGGTGCCCATGCACAGCGCCGCGAAGGCAAACAGTCCGACTTCCACCGCGTACGTGCCGCCAATCGGCAGGCCAAGGCGCCACAACTCTTTCAGGTACTGCCGGTTGGGCCGCGACAGGCCCTGGCGCAGCGGATACGCGTCGTACGCCGGATGCCGACGGATGTGCAGCGCCAGCGCCACGGCCATCAGGTTGGCGACAATCGCCGTGACCAGGCCGATGCCGACCAGGCCCATCTTCGGCAGGCCGAACATTCCGGTAATCAACGCATAGTTGAGAACGAAGTTGGCCACGGTGCCGCCCAGGCTGATCACCATCACGGGCGTCGCCCGGCCGATGGCGCTGGTGAAGCCGCGCAGGGCCATGAAACTCAGGTAGCCGGGCAGGGCGAACGGCAGGAACGTCAGGAACAGCCCGGCGGCGTGGACGTTGGTTTCGGTCTGGCCAAACAGCAGCAACACCGGTTTGAGGTTCCACAGCAGCAACCCGGCCACCAGTGCCATCAGCCAGGCCAGCCACAACCCGGCCTGGGTCAGCCGCGCGGCGCCGACAATGTCGCCCGCGCCCTGACGAATCGCCACCAAGGTGCCGACCGCCGCGATCACGCCGATGCAGAAAATCGACACGAATGAATAGGTCGCCGCGCCCAGACCGCCGCCGGCCAGCGCCTCGGGACTCAGGCGCGCCATCATCAAGGTGTCGGTGAGGACCATGAGCATGTGCGCCAACTGCGAGGCAATCAACGGCCCCGCCAGCCGCAGGATGGCCCAGAGTTCAATACGCGCTGGATGCTTCATGGTCATCACGCTCGGCTATTCAAGAGTAAGAAACGAAACCCCGGAGGAAACAGGAGAACGCCGATTCTCGGCGCTTCACGAAGATTGCACAAAGGGATAAAAAGGATGGATCGCATGATTAAAACTCATGCAGCGATGTTTCTGATAAGTTTGCCCGACCTCGCTACAGGAGCTTTGCTGATGTCCCGTCGTCTTCCTCCGTTGTATGCCCTGCGCGCATTCGAAGCGGCGGCGCGGCACAGTTCGTTCACCCGCGCCGCAGAAGAGCTGTCGATCACCCAAAGCGCGGTGAGTCGGCACATTCGCACGCTCGAAGATCATTTCGCCTGTCGGCTGTTTCATCGCAGTGGCCGCAACCTGCAATTGACCGAGTCGGCACGGCTGATCCTGCCCGGCATCCGCGAAGGTTTCACCGCCCTCGAACGCGCCTGCAATACCCTGCGCGCCGAAGACGACATCCTGCGCATGAAAGCCCCGTCGACCCTGACCATGCGCTGGCTGCTGGCGCGCCTCAGCCGTTTTCGGCACATGCAACCGGGCAACGAGGTGCAGTTGACCAGCGCCTGGATGGACATCGACACGGTGGACTTCAACCACGAACCGTTCGACTGCGCGGTGATCCTCAGCAACGGCAACTTTCCGCCGGACTGGGAGGCCACGTTACTGTTCCCCGAAGAGCTGATTCCGGTGGGTGCGCCGAACCTGCTGAAGGATCAGCCGTGGGACGTTGCGCGCCTGGCCAGCACTGAGTTGCTGCACCCGACGCCGGACCGCCGCGACTGGCGCATGTGGTTGGCCCGCAGGGGGCTGTCGGATCAGGTGTCGCTCAAGGGCGGGCAGGTGTTCGACACGCTGGAGTTGGGGATGATCGCTGCCGCCCGAGGCTATGGGGTGTCGATGGGCGATTTGCTGATGGTCGCCGAAGATGTCGCGCAGGGACGGTTGAGTCTGCCGTGGCCGACCGCTGTCGCCAGCGGCGAACATTATTACCTCGTCTGGCCGAAAACCCGTCCGGGAGGTGAACGTTTGCGCCGGCTCAGCGATTTCTTGCTGGGAGAGGTCAAGGCCATGGATCTGCCCGCCGTCGAACGCCTGCGCTGAATCGCCAGTGCCGGCGTAATGGCGGCTTGGGCCATATCCCCGTCAATTACTCAAGTATTCAGGTTCGCCGCCGAAAATCTGCAGGTGGAACCTTCGTGCAGGTTTCGACGTTTTCCCCTTATTAGAAATTTTGCCGAGCGAATGACCCGATCAAGGAAGATCAGGTCGCCCGGCCAGGAGCTGTCATGTCTCAACCCCGCGCCCGGATCGCCTCACAGCTTGGTCTTGCGCTCGCCGTGATTTTGGCGATTGTCATCACCGGCAGTACCGTGTTCGCCCTGCGTTCGCTGGACACCGCCAACCTTGCGACCCGCGAAGAGCACCTGGCCAGTGAGGCCCGGCTGCTCGCCGACCAGTTGAGCACCTTCCACGGCACGCTGCGCGAAAGCACCCAGCGCCTGAGCGGTCTGTTCGAGAAGCGCTTCAGCGCCGGTTTGAGCGTGCACCCTGATGAGCCGGTCGCGGTTGCCGGGGTGCAGACCCCGGGCCTGCACCTGGGCAGCGAAGTGTTGAACAACAACTTCAAGGAAGTCGACGAGTTCAAGCAAATGACCGCCGGCGTTGCCACGCTGTTCGTGCGCAGCGGCGAGGACTTCATCCGTGTCAGCACTTCCCTGAGCAAACAGGACGGCAGCCGCGCCATCGGCACCCTGCTGGATCACGCTCATCCAGCGTATGCGCGCTTGATAGCGGGTCAGGGCTATGTCGGCCGCGCGTTGCTCTTCGACCGCTCCTACATGACCCAGTACACGCCTGTGCGCGACAGCAGCGGCAAGGTGATTGCCGTGTTGTTCGTGGGTTTCGATTACACCGACGCGCAGAACGCGCAGTTCGAAAACCTCAAACGCTTCCGCATCGGCCAGACCGGTTCCCTGGCCTTGCTGGACGAGCAAAACAAATGGCTGGTGCCGATTGCGGGTGTACAAGCGCTGGATCAGGCGACTCCAGCCATCGTCGGCTTGGCGAAGACGCCGGGCAAAGGTGAGTTCTGGAGCGACAAGTCGGAAGAATTCTACAGCGTGGCCGTGCCATTCGAGGGTGGGCCGTGGTCGGTGGTGGCGAGCATGCCGCAAGACGAAATCAGCGCCGTGACCTGGAGCGTCGGCATTCAACTGGCCATCGGTAGCCTGCTGGCGATGCTGATCGCCGTCGGTTCGGCGGTCTGGCTGCTGCGTAGCAAACTCGCGCCGCTGGGCGATCTGGTGCGGCAGGCCGAAGCGCTGGGCGCCGGTGATTTGAGCGTGCGCCTGAGCGTGTCGAGCAATGACGAGATCGGTCAGTTGGCCCGCGCCTTCAATCAGATGAGCCAGGCGCTGTCGACCATGGTCGAGCACATCCGCAAGGCGTCGGCCGAGGTCAACAGCCGCGCCCAGGCGTTGTCTGGTCTGTCCGGTGGCGCTTATGAAGGGATGGAGCAGCAATCGGGCGAAATCACCAGCATGGCCGGCGCGGTCGAAGAGTTCAGCGCGACCTCGCTGAACATCGCCGACAACATGGGCAACACTCAACGTCTGGCCCAGGAAAACGCCCAGCAAACGCAGATCGGGCGCACGTCGATGGACGAAGCCTCCTCGTCCCTGGAGCAAATCGCCAGCGCGCTGAACAGCACCGCGACGGTGATCAATACCTTGGGTCAGCGTTCGCAGGAAATCGGTGGCATCGTCGGCGTGATTACCGCGATTGCCGAACAGACCAACCTGCTGGCGCTGAACGCCGCGATCGAAGCGGCGCGTGCCGGTGAACAGGGCCGTGGGTTTGCCGTAGTCGCGGACGAAGTGCGCAACCTGGCGTCGCGTACGCGTCAGGCCACCGATGAAATCTCCGGGATGATCAGCAGCATCCAGCAGGAAACCGGCAACGCGATCAGCACCATGGAACAGGGCAATGTGTTGATGCAGGAAGGCCTGTCGCGCAACGCCAACGTCGCCTCGGCCCTGGCGCGAATTGATGAGCAGAGCCGTTCGGCGGGGCAGCAGTTCGCGGCGATCACCACCGCGACGCAGGAGCAGAGCAGCACCGCGACACTGCTCAGCAGCAACCTGCAGAGCATTGCGATGGCGAACAGTGAACAGCGTGAAGTGGTGTCGAACCTGGCGATCACCGCCAAGGAGCTGGAAGGCCTGGCGGCGGAATTGCGCCAGGAGGTTGACCGGTTTCGTTGAGGCGCCGCTGATATCGCCTTCGCGAGCAAGCCCGCTCCCACCGTTGGATGTGTGACCGACACATCACCTGTGGGAGCGGGCTTGCTCGCGAAGGTATCGGCTCAATCTTCGGACCTGTCTCCAAGCCCCGGATCAACCCGTTTGCCGATGTCCCGCAACCGCGCCAATTGATCCACCATCGACGGCGCTTGATCCAGGCTGCTGACAAACGACCACAAATACGTCATCACCGCATACACATGCCCGGCCTTCACCGCCGGTGAGAGCGCCAGTTGACTGATGGCGATCACAAACAACAGCGCTGCTACCGAACCGACAAACAGATAGGCGAAGGCCTCTCTGTCCGAAAGCCCGATGCGCAGCCGTGACAGCACTCGATAGTGGCGCTGCAAGGTGTCCGCGCCGACTTTCTCGACCAGCCCGATCTCTCTTTCCAGCCGATCATTCAGTCGCTCATGCAATTGCTGATTGCGCCGGGCGAAGCGTGGCAGCAAGGTCATGCACAGCAACAGCGCCGCCAGACAAGCCAGGCCAATCCACGGCTCGATCACCAGCAACATGACCGCCGCGCCGACAATCGACACCATCGCCGTGGCAATGGTCGGCACATGCTTCTCGAAGAAATCGACAAACTCCCTGGCCAGCACCACCCGCGCGGCCGAGGTAGAAGTGCTCTGGTTTTGCAGGCGCTGATTGAGGATCACCGGTACGGCAAGGTCTGCGTAGATCCGCGTAAATGTGCGCGTATCCACGGCCCGCCGTGCGGCGCCAACCACCCAGAATGCGAGCACCACCACCGCATAAAACAGCGCGCTGGTGGCATCGCCGCGGATGATCGAGTCCACGGCAAACCCGGCGAACAATGGGTACGCCAACAACAGCGCGTTCTCCAGTGCTACCAGTGACAACGTCAGAAAGAGCTTTCCGGGATAGGCCTTGGCAATGGCCTTAAGCGTCTGGCTGGCGGATTGCTGTCCGAGTTTTTTGCGTCCATCGATCAGGAAGTTTGGGCTGATGGCTTTCATGGGGTGCACCGAAAGGAAGATAAACGATACGATTGAGCGACTGCTCAATTATCCTTGAGCGATCGCTCAATACGCAAGCGCCGTCTATCTCCCCGGCGCCACGAGGCTATTTCCAAATGTCCCGCACCGACCGCAAAGACCAAATCATCGCTGCCGCCCTCGAGCTATTCCGCAGCAAGGGTTTCGCCGACGTTTCCACCCGTGATCTGGCTGAACACGCCGGGCTCTCACGCAGTCACGTCTATCACTACTTCACGGATTGGAAGGAGTTGCGGCGCGAAGCCTTCGTGCGCTTTGCCAACGAGCAGCTGGAAGTAGCCCGCGCTTTGCTGGCGGGCGCGGAACCCCTCACGGCCTTGCAGGATTTTCTAAAGGATTGCCTGCCGACCTCCGCCGACAATGGCTGGGGGCTGTGGCTGGACGCATGGGACGAAGCGATGCATGACGCCGAATTGGCCGCGGCTTACGGCGTGGTCAACAGGCAATGGCAGGCGCTGTTGGCGCAGATCATCGAGCAAGGTGTCGCAACACAAGTGTTTTGCTGTGCTTCACCCGAACGGGCCGCACGGCAGATTTTTGCGCAAGCCATGGGCTACGCCAATGACCTGTTGTTGCAACCTTCAGCCGAGGCCGCCGAAGCGGCCCTGGATGAAGTCATGGAAGTCGCCGCGTTGTTACTGGGATTTACCCAGGCAGCAGACGATTAATTGCACTTGGCGTTACTCGCCACTTCCTTGCTCGCCAGTTTCAACTGCTTGCCCAATTCCGCCGCATTGCTGCTCGCGTACACCCGGCCACCAGTGTTTTCGGCGATGCAGCGCGACGGCCCGCCGGCGCCGATGCTCACCACGTTGACCCGCAGTCGCGGCTGGTTCTGGGCGATCTGGCGGGACACGGCGCAGACGTCCTTCTGGCAGCCGTCCTCACCGTCGATGAACATCACGATCACCGCATCGTTATTGCGCCCGTCGACGGTGCCTGCCGCGTGGGCCAGGCTGTCGGCCAATGGCGTGCCGTCGTTCGGCATCAGGCCACGAATCCCGTTGATCAAGCGCTGACGGTCGCCGAACTTGAACACTCCCTGGTCCGGCGTGCTGTCGCACCCGGCGAAGGTGATCAGGCGTGTGTCGATCTTCGGGTCCAGCCCGTTGATCATGCCGGCCAGCGAGTCCTTGGCGACATCCATGCGGCTGGGTTTGGCGAAGATCTGCATGGCGCGGTTGGCGTCCAGGTACTTGTTGAGTTCGTTGCCGAAGAACCATTCCTCATCGGCCTTCACCGACTTGATGTTCAAGTCCATCGAGCCCGAGGTGTCGAGCACCACCACGAATTGCGGAATCTCGGCGTTCGGCGCTTTTTTGCGGCAAGCGAAGTTGTCCAGCGTCGGCGCCGGTGGCGGGGCGACCACCACCGGTTTGGGCGGTGGTACCGGTTTAGGTTCCGGCACGGGTTCCGGTTCTGGTTCCGGCACAGGTTCTGGAACAGGTTCTGGAACAGGTTCCGGTTCCACGACAGGCTCGGGCACCGGTTCAACCGGTTTCTCGACCGGCGTCACCACGGGTGCCACCGGTACAACCGGCACGACCGGTTCGCGGTGCAGAAACCACCAATACGCCCACAGCGCCAACAGCAATAACAGCAGCGCGAGCAGGGCCGCCGCGATCCACCAGCCCCGGCGCGACGGCGGCACCACGGGCACGACTGGCGGCACCACCACCGGCGGCACAATCGGTCGCGGCGGGCGCTGGTTCCAGCGCACCGCCAGCGGCTCGCCGTTGAGGCTGTAGAGCTTGTCCAGCTCGGGCGCGCCGAGCAGGCTGCGCAACTCATCGGCGACGGTCGGCTGACCACGTTTTTGCAGTTCGTCCGCCAGTTGTTCGAGGGACTTCTGGCGCACGTCCCAGGTGTCCAGCAATCGTCGTTGCGCGTCTTCGCTCAGCGCGGCAAAAGGCGTGGGTTGGCCACCCAGTTCGGTCCACCATTCCAGCACGTCGCCGCTGCCCATTCGCGGAATGGCGAACAGGCTGGCGACGTTCGGTGGGAAGTGTTTCTGGATGAGGGCGACTTTGGCTTGCAGCGCACTCATCCCCTCCGGTGTGGCTTGCGCATCCCTGATGACCCGCTGCATGACGACGATCCCTGAAAAGAAAAAGTGCAGGCATCCGGGATGCCTGCGGGGTGAAAAGTTACTCTTCGTAACCGAGGCTGAATTGCAGCTGATTGACCTTCTTCTGCAACGCCTTCAGTTGTTCCTGTTTGGCGGCCAGCGTCGCCGGTGAGGCTTTGGTCGCGGGCGTCGCCTGCGAGGCGTTGAGCTGCTGCTCAAGCCCGGCGATCTGCTTCTGGATCTGACCTTCGTTGCCGTGCCGGGCCTTGAGCGAGGACAGCAACTGCCCCAGCGACTGGTTCAACGCCGCCTGGGATTTCTGCTGGCTGGCCAGGTCGGTCTGGGTGCTGAGCTGCTGGGTCTGAATGTTCTCGTACACCTGGCGGAACATCGCGTTTTCCTGACGGGACGCGGTCAGGGCCAGTTCCTTTTGCTTGACCTGATCGCTGTAACCACCGGAGTAGTCGCAGTTCATTTTGGTCAGCATGCTGCTGTCGCGATTGGTCGCATCGCATTCGCCGGGCTTGCTCGCGCAACCGCTCAAAGCCAGGACGGCGGTGAGGACCGCCAGCTGTCGTAGGGTCATGTGCTTAGCCCAGGGTGATCGCGGAGCGCTGCGAATACAGACCGTCGACTTCCTTTTGCAGGGCCGCGACTTTCTCGTTCATTTTCAGGATGCTCACGTCCACTTGCTTGATCTCGGCGCTGGAGCCTTGAGCACGTTCGGCGTCGGCCACTTTGGTGTACTCGGTGACTTTGGTGCGCATGTTGCCGAGGTCTTTACGCAGGCGCGCGATGTTCGAATCGATCTCGGCGATTTCGGCCTGGGCCTTGGTCTTGTCGACTTTCTTGCTGGCGATGTCTTTTTTGATCTGGGCGATGCGCGCCTGATCATCATTGATCACTTGCTGCGCGGTCGCGGTACGGGCGATCACGTTCTGGGTGTCTTGCTCGACGTCGCTGTTCATTTTCGCCAGACGGGTGGTGGTGTCGGAGTATTCGCTGCGACGCTGATCCAGGTAGTAGTTCGCGCCCATGGCCACGCCGCACGCGGTGATACCGGCGGCGATGGCGCACACCGCTTTGTTGCTGCTGTTGGACAGCGCGCAACCGAGGATGCCGACACCGGCGCCGACCGCGCAGGCCTGGTAACCGGATTTGCTGAAGAATTGTGCGTCATTGCCCTGGGTCAGACGCGGGTCGGTGCCGTCGCTGCCGCCGAGCATCGAACTGCCAGTGGTGGCGCAGCCGGTCAGCAGCAAGCTGCCGGTGAGCACGAAAGCGATCTGTAGCTTGAAGCGAGTCCAAAGGCTGCGCGACATGGTGAAACTCCTTGGTGACGGTGTTGGGCGTGTTGTTATCGAGTTGTTATTGGGTGAGCTATTGGGTGACGGTCTTGCAACTGGTCAGCCAGGCCTCAGTGTCGATCTTCTGCTTTTGCAGGAAGGTCTTCTGATTCGCCCAGTGGGTACGCAAGTAGGGTTTGAGGTCTTGCAGTTGCTTGTTGCGACTGATGATTTCTTCCATCACCGGCACCTGCGCTTCAAGCAGCGGCTGGCCGTACAACGTCGCCGATTCCACCAGGCTGCTGGCGTAGTAGCGGCTGAGTTTGTGCAGGCGATCCTTCTGTTCGTCGAGCTTGCCTTTGCGCATGTCGCAACTGGTGTCTTTGTCTGCACTTTCGCAATTGAGCTTGTAGTTCTTTTGCAGGAAATCCACGTACTGGCCATCGTCGAGCATCTTGGTGCACAGGAACGCACCGAGGTTGAGGCTGGCGCGAATCGCCTGATCGCGGGTTTCTTCCTGCTGCTGGTTGCTGGCGCGTAGCTGGTTTTCCAGTGCCTGGAGCTTTTCCTTGAGCGCTTTGTCTTCGACGCCCGAGGCCAGGCTGTTCAGCGATTGCACGGTGTCTTTGTCGGCGGATTCGGTTTCCTTGCTGCCCGTGCCGAGTTTCTTCCAGCTGCTTTCAATGCTGGCGACGCGTTCACGCGACGTCAGGGTCGGCGAGACCATGACCAAGCGCATACCGGTGGTTTTGTTTTTCACCTGGCCTTCGGCGTTGTAGTACGGCTGTTCCTTGCGCAACGCGGTGCGCAGGTCAGCCTGCGCCGTCAGGTAGTTACCGCCACGCACCACGTAGCCGCCGGCCTGGCCGTGCTGGCGGTCGAGTTTGTTCAGGCGAAACGGCTCGAACATCATCTCGTCGACGTTGCCGAGCATGTCGTGCAGACCCAGCGGATTGGGTTTTTGCAGGCCCGACAGCTGCAATTTGCCGTTGGACGATTGCGCCCCGGCAAACCACTCGTAGGCGTTGATGCCGTCAGGCATCGGGTAGGTCGTATCGCGAAATTCCGCCGCGCCGACTTCCAGGCCACCGCGCGCGGCGAACTCCCACTCGACTTCGGTCGGCAAGCGCAGAAAGCCCAGCGCGCCATCTTCCTTGGGCAGTTTGTCGGCGGCGTTCTTACGCAGCCACAGGTTGTACTTGTCCGCCGCGTCGACGGCTTGCACCCAGCTCACGGACACTTGCGGCATGCGCATCTTGGTCGCGGCGGTGGGGCAGGTTTCTTCGGTCAGCGCCGCGTATTGCAGCTGACTCATCTCGTACTTGGCCATCAGGTAGTAGCGGGATTTGTCGTTCTTGGCGCCGGTGAAACTGCCGGCGATAAACGTTGGCCGGGTCTGTTCGACGTAGCCGTATTCCGCGCCGTCCTGACCGATGTTGATCGGGTAATCGTCGAGCGGTCCGGCCAGCGGGATGAACACCTTGCGAAACACCATCGAGCCTTCGCACGGCATCGGCAGCACGACGTCGCTGGCCTCGGGCATCGGGTTGTAATACTTCTCTTCCCATCCCGCCGCCGAGGCGTCGAGCACGTAGCCCAGGCTCAGGGGCAACAGCCAGCCAAAACGTTTATAGCTCACGCAGACTCTCCGCAGGTTGGATGCTGATGGCTCGCACGGCGCCGATCACGGCCACCAGTGCAGCGACCAGAAAGGTCAGGAGCAGGGCGGCGAGGCCATGCCAAAAAGTGATGTGGCAAACGAACGTGCCGGTGGCCTGGCTGCCGCCGAGCAAGGCATCGAAGACCTGGCTGCCAACCGCATAAAAACCCAGCCCGCCGAGGTAACCGGCCAGGCTCAGCAGCAGCGCTTGCAACACCACGAACCCGGCGACCGCCGTGCGCTTGAAACCCAGCAGGCGCAGGACCGCGAGGCTTTTGCGCTTGCGGTCGATGTTGGCCAGGAACGCGCCGACCATCGACGCCACGCAGCCGATCAGCGCGGCGAGGGCGATCACGCCGAAGATCAGCCCCAGCACATGGTTGATGGCTTTGACGTTGTCGATGTCGGCCAGTCGGCTCGACGTTTCGATGTGTTGTTCGTTGAGCCAGCGCTCCAGCGGCGCGACTTGATCGATGTCTTTCGCATAAACCCGGGCGCGGGCATACAGCGGCTGCAAATTGCCCTGCGGCTTGCCGGTGGCAATGCCGAATGCGCTGACCTGATAACCATCGCGAAAACGCTCCAGGTCCAGCAGCAGCGGTGGCGCGACAAACCCGGCGGCACGGCCGAAACGTGCGCCATCGAGCACCGCCAGCACGGTCAAGGTCAGTTCGCCACGCTCATTCACGCCGTCCAGCCGGCGCAGCACCCGCAGTTGCACACGGTCGCCGGCCTTGGCCTGCAAGCGTTGCGCGGCGCGGGCGCTGAGAATTACCTGATGGCCCACGGGATTGAGTTGCGGCAGGTTCAGCTGCGGATCGCCGGGTTCGGTGGCGATGATTTCCGCACCTTCGACAAAGCGTTGCAGGCCGATCAGCAAGTCGGCCTGAGTGTTCAGCGAACGGGCCTGGCCCAGTGCAAAACCGGTCTCGGGACGCAGCCGCAGGCGCTCGATCCAGGCGCTGTCGTAGTTGCCATTACTGAGCATCTTCACTTCAAGATTGCGCGGGTCGCGCAGCAGTTCGTCCTGCAACTGGCTGACCACCCCGTGCTTGAGGCCGAACAGCAGCAACAACGGTGCAATCACCGCCACCAGCGAGGCGGCAATGCACAGCGACACCTTGCGGTCGTGCCAGAGGTCTTGCAGTGCCAGCGTTCCCAGCAGGCGCAAGCGGTCAATCCATCGGTTCAAACAGTGTCTCTCCCTGACGGCTGATAGCGCCGAGTCGCGGCAAGCCGAAATCCTTCAACAAGGCCCAGTCATGGGACACAACCAGTGCACTGAGGCCCATGCTCGACACCAGGCTCAGCAGCAACTCGAACAAACGCCGGGCGCTGTGCGGGTCGAGCGCGGCGGTCGGTTCGTCGGCCAACAGCAACAACGGTTCATGCGCAATCGCACGCACACAGGCCACGCGCTGGCGTTCGCCAATCGACAGCGCCTGCGGTTGTTTATCGAGCAAGCCTTGCAGGCGCAGCACTTCCACCGCGTGGTCGATGTGATCACTGTTGACCGGCATGCCAAGCAAGCGGCGCGGCAGGCTGATGTTGTCGCGCACACTCAAAAACGGCAGCAAGCCGCCGCTCTGCAAAATGAACCCCAGGTCCCGCGAACGTACGGCGGCGAGGGCCGGCTGGTCGTCGGTGGCCAGCAGGTGCGCGATGTCCTGGGACGGCGTCACGCCCAGGCGAAAGCGCTCAAGCTCGACCGGCGCCAGCAACAGGCCGATGGCTTCGAGCAGGGTGCTTTTACCGCTGCCGCTTTCACCGGTGATGGCGAGGATTTCCCCGGCACCGACCTGCAAGTGCGGCAGGCGCACATGGTGGGCCAGCGCGCCTTCACCACGGCGCACCAGCAGGTTCTTGATATCGAGCATGGGTGTCTCGTCAGGGCATCATTTCCAGTGGCACGGGGTAAACGTTATCCCGTGCATCGCTGTCCTTGGCTAAAGCCACCCAACGGTCGACGTCAGCGTTGTAACGCTGGTAATGCCGCAGTTTGGTGTTGAGCGTGCGGATGAATTTCTCCTGCGCCAGGCCATCCCAGCTCTTCCAGGTTTCTTCATCCAGGTTCAGCACTTCGCTCTGGTATGGCAGGTCTTCGAGGTACTCGCCGAGCACGCCCATGTCCGCCAGTTTGGCGTTGCTGTTCTGCTTCAACTGATTGGGATCGGCGCCCATGGTTGCGGCCACTGAACGCAGGCGATCAAACATCTCCGTCGGCGAGATCAGGCCTTCGTTAGCGGCGTCGAGAATCTGCTTCATCACGTCGCTCAAGTCGCTGAGTTGCGACTTGGTCAGCAGCACTCGCACATCGGTGGTCGGGATGTTTTGCTTGATCAGGTCGCGGTCGCTGATCCACGCCTTGAATACCGGCGGTGCCTTGCTGTTGGTCTTCTCGCCCAGATACGCCAGTTGCATGGCGTGGCCGATCAGCGCCGCGTCTTCGAGCATTTTCTTCTCGGCCGGGTCCTGCTTGGCGTTCGCCGCACTGCCGATGGCGTCTTCACCCATGTAGGCGGCTTTCACCTGCGAGGTGATCGCGGTCGCCAGTGCGTCGACCTTGCGCCCGAACTCCTGAACATCACCCGCGTTGACCGGGTAATACAGCGAGGTGTTGGTGCCTGGGTAAGTCGACAGATTGCGGTATTGCGCCTCGGCCTTGGCGTGATCCTTGACCCCGGCCGGGGTTTTCAGGTGCAGCGTGTAAATCGCCACGCCGGGGTTGGCCGCTTCGAGGCGAACCTGGGAAGCACTCAAACCGGTCTGCGACAGCTTGTCATCACCTTCGATGGCGCCGGCGTCGGTGATCAGCACCACGTAGCGTGCGCCGAACTGGCTCCAGTCGATCTTGTCGATGCTGTGCATCACACCGGCGAAGGAATCTTCGTCGTAACTGCTGCTCGAGACCTTGGCCTGCTTGAGGTCGGCAACCTTGGCGAGGAAGTCGGAGCTGTCCTTCACCTGCGTCGGGTCGGCGTACATTTTGGTGGTGTATTCCAGGCCCGGCACCGCTTGAGTGCTGGAGCGGAACGCCACCAGGCCGAACTTGACCTGCTTGCCGAGGTTCTGCGATTCGATCTGTTGATAGACCTTGCGAATCGCCTCGCGGGTGCGGTCGATGTACGGGTCCATGGAAATCGTCGAGTCGATGACAAACACCACCGCCGCGCTGAATTCCTTCAGCTGGCTGGCCGCTTTGTCCTCGGCTTCCTTGCCACCGGCCGCGCCGCTTGCAGCGCCACCCTTGGGGTCTTTGTCATCGGGCTTGCTGACCGAGGCGACGTTGAGCAGCCGCGTGCGGAAACCGCCCTCGGTCATCACTTCTTCGCCGCTGAGCACGGGCAACAGGTAGAACTGCTTTTGCAGGTCGACGAAGTATTCAGGCTCTTCGGCGAGTACGCCCGGCGCGGGCTGGCCCTTTTTCAGCGTGGCGCGCAGCGGCGCGACTTTGCTCACCGGGTCCGGCGCGTCGAGGATGCCTTCGACGGTGGTGCGCTCCTTGAAAAACAGCAACCGGTCGCGGTTGGCCGGGTTGGTGAACGCCAGCGTCAGTTGCATTTTCCAATCGGTGGTGCAACTGGCGGGCAGCCAGCCGATGGTTTTGCCGTAGCTGTCGGGGCCGACTTTCAGCCACTCGGCATTCGCCGCCTGGGCACGTTCGTAAACGTAGAAACGGCTGAATACCGGTTGTGCATCGCCGGCCGCGCCGCCCGCCGTCGGGCTGATCTTGCAGCCCGGCGTGGTCAGCACGCGCTGGAACAAAGTCTTTTTCCCGGCCTGAACCAGCGGTTTGTCATCGGCCTGGGCCAGCGGGCTGATGCACAGCGCCAGCAACGCGGCGCCGCTCAACAGGAAACGACTCGCGGGCGAACGCATCACTTCTGCAACTCCTCGAAACGCTGCTTGGCTTCGGCGTTGTTCGGGTCCTGGGTCAGGATCGTTTCGTACCAGTAGGCGGCGGTGGCGTTGTCCGCCACCGGGAAGCACTCGCTGGCCTTCAGGTATTTCGGGTCGTATTCGCGGGCGTAGGCGTTGGCGATCAACGCGTCACCGGCCTGGGCGCGGTTGGCGTACAGACGCTGGGCGATGCCGCAGTGTTTGCCAGCCTTGGCTTCGTTGATGATCTCCAGCAACTTGGCGCTGTCCGGCGCGGCCTTGATGCAGGTCTGGACGAAGGTCAGCTCGGGCACGCTGTTCATGCTTTCAAGGGTGCAGGCCTCGGCATTGGCATTGGCCGGTGCAGCCGCCGCGATGGCCGGGACCGGCGCCGGGGTGCGTTTGTAGAACCAGAATCCGGCACCCGCTGCCAGCAACAACAGCACCACAATCAACAGGCCGATCAGGCCTTTGTTGCTCTTCTTCACTGGCGCCGGAGGCGGGATATGGACAGGTTCGGCTGGCGCCGGGGCAACTTCCGGCTCGGGCGTTGGCAGGACCAGTTCCGGCAGCTCTGGAATCTGCGGTTCCGGCGCGGTTGGCGCGGTCAGTTCCGCGCCGCCGTACGTCGAGCGTGTCTGGCCGCCCGCCGTGGACGGCAGCAGCCCGACGCCAGGGCGGACTACGCCCTTGTCGGCGTGGTTCAGGCTCTGTTCGCGCAGTTCGATCTGGAATTGCGAGCTGGCGCCGCCCTCCAGCAGCGGGTCGACCACTTCCGGGCCGACCTGGGCTTCGAGGGCTTCACCGCTGGCAGCGACATTGAAGCGCGAGACCTTGAACCAGAACGGATTGTTGCTCCAGGCCTGTCGGTCCTGGAGGTAAAAACCGTCCTGGTTACGCTGAATGGAAAACTCCAGCTGTTCTTCGCCACCCTGCCATTTCTTGACGGTGAGGCAGGCCCGGCCAGGCACATTGGGCTCTAAGGCGAGCAGATCGACACGAATTGGCATGGCTTATCTCGCTGCGAAAGCGCTGAGCACATGGCCCAGCCGTTCGTTCTGTTCAGGGGTGATTTCGCGACCGGCACCATGGCCGGCGTTGTCCTGTGTGATGTACGCCAGGCCCGACAGCCAGTCGCCGAGAAACAGCTGCGCCTGGTTCGATGGCTGCGCTGGTAGCACCGGCACTTGTCCGGGGCCGACGTCGGTGTAGAACGAGAACAGCGGCGCCTTGGCTCCGGCGCGGCTGTTCGGGCGCTCGCTGAGCGGTTTCTGGAGGTAGCCGAACCACGAAACGAAGTCACGCAGCACGCGTTGCACTTCCAGCACCTGGCGTTCGACCAGTTGATCGCGCCGCGCGCCGCTTTGCGCACGCTTGAGCACCGCGCGACTCAACTGGCCCGGCAAGTCCTGGCGATAACCGGCGGTGATCAGTTCGTCGACCACCGCTTCGAACAAGGCCTTTTCCAGCCCCAGCAGGTTGAGCAGGCTTTGCCGGGTGGTCAGTTCGCGCAGGTGCGCAATCCAGGCCTTGAATGCCGCTTTGGCAAACCGGTGTTCGTTGCTTTGCAGCTCTGGTGCCGACGTGGCGGTTTTGCTGCTGACCGGCGCGCTGTCCGCGCTCGTGTCATCGCCAAAATCGAAGTCGAAACCGGCGTCGTTGCCATACAGGCTGTGGCTCGGCGTTGGCGCCACCGGCTCATCGCTGATCGCCGGCTCGTCATCGGTTTCGTACACGCCGCTGAGGTACAGGTCGCGCACCTCTTCGCTCGGCATGTCGAGTTGATCGATGAACTCGCCCAGCACTGCCGGACGCCGGCCAAGGCCCGAGAGAATCATTTGTGCCTGGGCTTTCTTGGCGGCTGCGGCCCCGTCGCCGTCGGCGTGATACCAGGTGCTCAAGCCGTGGGTGGTCAGGCCTTCGAGGCATTCGTTCAACTGCTCGCGGATGCGTTGCAGTTTGAATTCGATGTTGGCCACGCCCTTGAAGCTGCCGCTGAAGTGACTGATGCCACCGTCATCGTTGCGCAGCATTTCTTTCCAGGCATCGGCCGGGCTGTTGATGTGTTTGCACACCAGGTCGTTGCTGGCAAAGCTTGCGCCCAGCGCATCGATGCGTTGCTGGTAGCCGGCGTTGATCCCGGTTTCGGCGCCGCTGTCGTCTTGCCCGATGAACGCCGCGTCCATGCGCGGTTTGCGCACCAGGAAGGTGTTCTGGAATGGCGTGCCGGCCCAGTCGTTCATCCAGCTCAGGCTGCCGAAGCGTTCGAGCATGGTCAGCTTGACCATGCCGTTCCAGCTCTCGTCGTACTGATCGGCTGTCAGGCTCAGGGAATTTGTGATGCGCAGGTCGAGCATGGTCAGTGCCCAGATCAGACCGGTGTCGCGTTTGCTGCGTGCGGCAGCGTCGGCGCCCTGGGTCTTTTCGATCCAGCGCGTCAGCACCGGGCCGACGTCGTTGACGTCGCTCTGTTTGGTCGAGCCGGTGCACACCACCAGTGCGTTCATTTCCTGGTTGTCGGTGTAGCGCTCAAACAGGTAGGCGACCTTGCCGCGCAGAATCAGCTGCGAGACGGAGTTGTCCTTGGTCGCGGATTCCGGGTCGTTGGAGTCGGCGATCTCGTGCAGCTTTTTACGTCCGCGATAGCCGGGGAAGTCGAGCAGGTCGACCTGATTGACGATGTCATCGGCCGGGGCTTCGATCAGGCAGAAGGTCATCTCGGCGGTCAGTGCCGCGAGTTGCGCGACGGCAATGCCCTGACTGTTTTGCAGACGTCCATCGACCTTTGGCCGAACGTCGATCGGCAAGTCGCGCGGGCTGCCGAAGCGCTCGAGGATGTCGACGTTCATGATGCTGTCGCGCTGGCTGTAGGTGTCGTTTTCGAAACTCACCAACGCCTTCAACGGCGCGAACACGGTCTCGGGCAGGCCGAGCTTGTGCAGCGCGCCGGCCAGTTGCTGATACACCCGCGTCAGCTCGCTCTGCTCACCCCAAAGGATCGCGAACAGATCGGCGCGTTCCTGGAAGTTCAGCCGTGGCGCCAGTTGCAGCGCCTTCGGCCAGTACAGGTGTTCGAGTTTTTTCACCGAATTGCGGAAGTTGTCGCGCAGGTAATCCCACAGCGACACCAGATCATCGGCGTTGACGCCCGGTTGCAGCGGCCCGGTCTCGCGGCCTTCAAACGGTTTCAGGACGCGCTGGATGCGTTCTTCGTCGATCTCGTAGGAAATCCGCTCAAGGTCGAAATCCTTGAACCAGGAGTTGGCCAGAATCTTCGCCAGCTCGACTTCCTTGAACAGCGTCAGCTCGACCGGAAACTGCGGGTCCTGGCTTGGCGTGGCGCGACGGCTGAAGCGCGTCACCAGGCCGGTGGCTTCCTTGCCGCCACCCACCGGGTTGATGTGCTTGATGAAGTCCAGGCGCTGGCCACCGAAATCGGTTTCCAGTTTGCCGTTCTGACCGGCCGCGAGCGCCGAAATCAGGTAGGACTTGCCGGCCTGGGACAGGCCGAAAAAGCCGATGGTCATCGGCGTGCAGGCCACGCGACCGAGGCTGTGAGCCAGGTTGCGGGCGCGGTGCAGGCGGATGTTCAGGTTGTCGGCTTCGCTGTCCAGACGTGGCGCGTTGACGCGGGTCTGGCCAATCCATTCCAGCGCCTGACCGGCACCTTCATAAACAGCGTTCCAACTGGCAGAGAGCTGATGTTGATCGGGGGTCAGGTCATTCATTTGCGTTTCACACTTCCACTGTCGAGCCAGTACTTGGTCTCGCTCAGGCCGGCGTCGAGCATGGTGTTGAGTTCCAGCTCGAGGTCGCTGCGCGGGTTGAAGTTGACGTTGCTGCTGTTGGATTCGATGTCGCGCACCGAGAGGCGGTCGCTGACCAGATCCTGCTTGCGCGTGTATTTGTCCGCCGCCTTGACCTCGAAGCGCACCTTGAGCAGCGGCGCGCTGCCGTTTTCACCGACCGCACGGGAGAACTTCTCGCGGCCGGCCTTGGTGAATCGCAGCGTATACAGCGGCGACGCGGCCCAGCGGTCGGCGGCCAACTGGCGGAAACCGAGGCGCAGGTCGCCGCGCATTTCCAGTTGCGGGGTATCGGCGGCATCGCCGACGCCGATTTCCGGCAGCTTGATTTTGTAGTCTTCGGACTGGATGTCGCGGTACAGCACGTCGGCATCCTTGATCACGTTGTTCAGATCTATGACGCCGATGTGCTTGACCGTCGAATACGGCTTGAGCGCCGAAGATCGGAAGTAGAAGTTCGGCACGCTGTGGTTGGCGCACAACAGGCACAACATGGCGCCGACCGACGCGGTGCTTTTCGGGTCGTCGATGCGGCCGTTCTTGTGGAACGGATACCAGCCGCCGGTGCGGTAGTTTTGCAGCGCCAGAATGCGTCCCGGTGGCAGCGGCAGCACTTTGCGAATGAACGCCTGGATGCCGGGCAGCCGCGAAGGGCGGCCGGTCAGCAGCAGGACGTCGCAGGGGTAATGCGCGACCACTTCACACAGCGCGCCGAGGATCTTGGTGATGTTGATCTGATCGTTGAGGAACGCGGCGTGGAGCTTTTGCAGGTCGAAGCTGATCGGCGCTTCGTACAGGTCGAAACCGCTCTGGCCGCCGACATCGCGGCGTACGGCCGCGTTGACGTAATCGAGCACGGTCTGGCTGATCGCGTTGTCGCCCAGCAGTTGGCGATAACTTTGCGGACTGACTTCCTGCGGCACTTGCGGGTCGTAATGCTCGTAGGCCTTGAGCAATGCCAGACCCAGCGGCGAGAACACCTGCAGGTTCAATTGCTGGCGCAGAATCATGTCCTGGGCGCTGACCGATTCATCGCCGCACAGCCGCGACATCAGCGAGTCCGGGGCTCTGACGCCGGCATTCTGCAAGGCTTTCTCGAAGCTTGGCAGGATGAAATCCTGAATGACGTCCAGCAGGATATCGTCGCCGGCCACTTTGAAACCGTCGCGAAAACGCTGCTCGGGCACGATGTGCACGTTGCTGCCGCTGCCGGTATTGCCGGCGCGGTCGAGGCGATAGTCGGTGATCACCAGGTCGGTGGTGCCGCCGCCGATATCGATGGTCGCCAGGGTAATGCGTTCGCGATCAGTCTTGTCGGGGCGGGCGATGGTGTCGAAAAACTCTTCCGGGTGGCCGGCGAAGTTCTCGTTGACCTCGGTGTACAGGTACACCAACTGGCCGCAGGAGGCTTCGTCCCATTCGACGCGGATACTCGGGATCGGCGTGCGCGGGCTGACGGTCTGGTCCTGATGCGGGTCTTCCTCGCCGGCGTGCCAGCCAAGGCTTTTCCACACCAGGCCGATGGCTTGCAGCATGCGTTCGTTGAGAATGCTGCGCTCGGCCTGCGGCATGCCTGGCGGCACGGTCAGGGTGATGCTGTTGAGTTGGCGCGGCACGCGGGTGTGCCCCTGACGCGAACGCTGGGCCGGGCTGTTGATTTGCGACAGCGCCTGCGCCAGCACTTCGGCGAGCATGAAGGTCATCAGCGAGCTGCGCGAGTAACGCGGCATGAACACCGGCAGGCGATCGTCCTCTTCGAGGCTGTAAAGCGCCTCGCCGGTTTCGTTGATCAGGTGCGAGAACGGCGCGGCGGTGGCGTACGGCTCGTTGTCGGTCTTGATGTACGAGCAGTTGAAGCGCCAGCCGTGGCCGTAGGCGTTTTCATCCCACAGGTAACGTTTCGGGCTAGACAGGCCGGTGGAGCCTTCGGTGCCGCGACGACGGCTGGCCAGGCGGCCGGCCTCATTCCCGACGCGGGCAATCGTCGCCCACTGGAACGCATCGTGCCGGCCACTTTTGACCGAACAGTGGTCCTTGCCGAAATACGCCTGGGCGAATTCCACACGGCTTTCGAACGGCTGGTTGTAGGTGTGTTCGGGGGTGATCAGGTCGCGCAGTTCCAGCACGTAATTCTGCTTCAACCCGGAACCGGCCTGACCGTGGTTTTCGATCAGGATGCCGCAGGTGCGCGAGTTGCCGACGTCCAGCACCAGGTCCACCGGAATCGGTTTGACCAGGCCATTGCTGTCGTTGGCGACCACTTTCAGTTCCGGGATTTCAACTTTCGGCCGGGCCGTCGACTGCGCCGCCGCCGATGGCGTGCTCAACAGGCTCAGCAAGTTGAGGTAGTGCGCCAGGTGATGGTTGGCGCGAATGTCGATGTCCAATTCTTCGCGCGAGCGGTGGGCGTTGCCCTCGTTGAACACTTCGAGCAGCCACTCGTTGACCCACGCTTGCGCCAGGAACCACCGGGTTTCGCTGGCCTTGGTCGCCAGTTTGAAAGACACGCCGGAGCTGATGTCTTCTTCGTTCGGCGCCAGGTACGCGGTGCCATCACGCTTGGGCATCACCCGGCTGTCGAAGGCCATGGTCAGGCGGTGCGTGTTGCCGTCGATGTCGGGCGTGGCCAGTTTCACCAGACGCATGCGCGACCAGTTGCTCGGGCCTTCGTCGAAGCGGTGCGGCGGCATGAAACGGAAAAACGGGATCGGCAACCAGACACCGTCCAGCAGCTCCAGGCTGCTTTTCATGTCGATGCTGAACGCCGGTTTGGCCTTCTCGACCTTTTCCGGTTCCGGCTCGTAGAAGTAGAAGTCTTTCTCTTCGTTGTACATCAGCCGGCAAATCAGCCCGCTGATCATCGGCGCGAATTCGCCCGCCGGTTCCTTGCGAGGATCCAGGCGCAGGGCGAAATCCATGAACTGGATACCGGTGTCGCTGACGAGCGTGACGGTGTCTTCGAATTGGGTGACTTCAGGCAACATGTCAGGTTATTCCGTGTTTATTCGCCCGTTTGCCGCATGGACATGGGGAATTGATCTTTTCCGTAACCGCCGGTGCAGTCCGCGACCGTGGTCGCTCCTTTGCGGCAGTTGACCTTGGGCATGTCGTAGGTGCTGCCATCGCCGCACACGGCCTGGCCCTGGCTGTCGATGGCGAGGCTGCCAGCCTTCATGGCGGCAGTGACCGGGCCGCTGCATTTCGAGCCGTCGGCCTGGTGTACGGTGACTTCGCCTTTGCCGTCCTTGAACTGGTATTCCAGACGCAGCGGTTTTCCGGTCCGGCGATCCTGAATGCCGGCACCGGCGCGGTACTGACCGTCGAGAAATTTCGCGGCTCCGTCAGCAGCGTCTGGCGGAATGCTCAGCGCCGGGCCTGGCTTTGCGGCGGCGGATTTTTCCGCCTCTTTTGCCGCATCGGGCGGCGTCACCGCCGGTGGCTCGGTCTGGTTTTCGGGCGCGGCGGCCGGGGATTCAGTGGCCGGGTCCTGGGTGATGTCGGCGGGTGCAGCATCCGCCTCCTTCCCCTCGACGGCGGGCGCTTGCACGCCATGAGTTCCTTCCACGGCAGTGCCAGTGGTGGAACCTGCCACAGAGCCAGTCACCGGAACGCCATTCAGCGTGGTGGCGTTACCGGTCAGTAGTGGCGCTTCCCGTTGATTTTCTACCGGCACGACGCCCTCGGGCAGCAGGTTCACCGCTACCAAGGGCATCGGCACGCAACCGCGCAAACCGAGCAATAACCACAACAACAGCAGCAAGAACGGCAGCAGCAACAGCCACCACCAGCGCCGCCACCACGGACGCGCCACTACCGGCACGACGGGCGCAACCACTGGCGCTTCGACCACAGGTGGCAGGGTGAACACCGGCGGAACCGAATAGAGGCAATGCAACGGATCGCGATTGCGGTCGGCACCGGCGTGCTCGAAACCCCAAAAGGTCAGCACCGGTTTGCCTTGAACGAGGTAAACGAAGTTTTCGTCGGGGAAATGAATGACACGCTTGAGCAACTTGCCGAACACGGCTTTGTCGCCTTGCTGCTGCTCGTTGGTGTCAGTGCTGAGGAAACGCTGGCTCAATTCATCGAGCGCAGTCTTCAGCGCCTCGAGTTGACGGCGGGCAGGCGCGCGCTCTTCTTCGGTCGCGCTGCTCCACGGGATCACATCGCCATCGAGGCCGCTGTACCAGTCGATCTGGTTACCGAGCTCATCGCTTTGAGGAATGGCCAGGTGATCGACCATCTCGGGATTCTTGCGGCGAATGGCTTCGCGCAATTGCAGCGCCGCCCGGTAGACCGGTTGACCCGTTTCGCCCAAGGCAGTGAATGACCCGCTCTTACCGCTGCGTAATAGTGCCCCGCGCATCCAAACTCCATATGATCCGTTGCGCAAAATGACAGACAGAGATGCCTGTGCTTGCTCCTGCATTTAGCTGGCGACCTTAATGTCATTATGATGTCGCCGTCAATCAGCCGATGGTCCGAAACCGTTTGAGGCCAGCGCAAGAAAACGCGCGCTGCATGAGGTCTTCATCGAATCCACAAGATCTCTCAGTTCGTGCCCGGTCGATATTGCAACGCTTCCGCCAGATGCTCACGAGTGATGCCGTCGACTTGTTCAAGGTCCGCCAGCGTGCGCGCAACCTTGAGCAGTCGGTGGGCTGACCTGAGTGACAAGGTCAGTCGTTCACAGGCCGTTTCCAGCCAGGTTTCATCGGTTGTGGATAACTTGCAGTGTTTGCGCAGGCCCGGCAGATCAAGGAAGGCATTGGCGCAGCCCTGGCGTTTGTGTTGCCGTTCTCGTGCGTCGGCAACCAGTGCTGCTGCGGTCGCCGTGTCGTCGCCAGGCTTGGGAGCCGGATTCAATGCGGTCGCTTCCCGGGCAACGGTCAGATGCAGATCGATTCGATCCAGTAACGGTCCGGACAGTTTGTTGCGGTAGCGCTGGACCATGTCCGGCGTACAACTGCATTTGCCGCTGGGTTCGCCAAGATATCCACAGGGGCACGGGTTCATCGCGGCCACCAATTGAAAGCGCGCGGGAAACCTCACGCGATCCTTGGCGCGGGAAATCACAATGTGCCCGGACTCCATCGGCTCCCTTAAAACTTCCAGGACCTTGCGATCGAACTCGGGCAGTTCATCAAGGAACAACACCCCGTGGTGGGCGAGGGTGATTTCGCCGGGTTGCGGCCGTGATCCGCCACCGACCAGTGCCGGCCCGGAAGCGGAGTGGTGGGGTTGTCGAAACGGTCGTTGTGGCCAGTGGCTCAGCGGCACGCAACTGGAGACCGATTGAATCGCGGCGACTTCCAGTGCTTCATTCTCGGCCAGCGGTGGCAACAGCCCGGGCAAGCGACTCGCCAGCAGGGTTTTCCCCGTCCCCGGCGGTCCGCTGAACAACAGGTTATGCGCGCCTGCCGCCGCAATCAGCAGCGCACGCTTGGCTGACAGTTGCCCTTGCACTTCATTCAAATCGGGGTAAGGCATGCTGGCGTAGAGCAAACCATTGGACAAGTAGGGCTCGATCGGTGTGTGTCCGTTGAAATGCGCCACGGCCTGAAGCAAGTGATCCACTGCAATCACCTTCAGTCCCGACGCGAGGCACGCCTCCTCGGCATTCTCGCGCGGCACCATCAGCATCCGCCCGGCCTTGCGCGCTGCCAATGCGGCCGGCAACACGCCGCGAACGGCCCGCACCGCCCCTGATAACGCCAATTCGCCGAGGCATTCCACATCATCCAGCGTCAACGTTGGCACCTGCACACTGGCCGACAGAATCCCCAGGGCAATCGCCAGATCGAACCTTCCGCCGTCCTTCGGCAAATCCGCGGGGGCGAGATTCAACGTGATGCGCCGCGCCGGAAATTGCAGCCCCGAATTGATGATCGCGCTACGCACCCGGTCCTTGCTTTCCTTAACCGCCGCCTCCGGCAACCCGACCATGGTCAGCGATGGCAAGCCGTTGGCCAGATGGACCTCGACGGTAACGGCGGGCGCATCCACGCCAATCTGGGCGCGGCTGTGGACGATGGAGAGGGACATGGTCGTTCCTTGAGCGTTACGGAGCCGCTTCCTGCGGTTTTTGAAGGTTAGTCGAGTCGCGAAACGGCGCAGGCATCAAACCTTCGCAGGATGTTGCGAGTGTCGTCGTGGTGGTGGAGCGTAAGCGAGTGGGGAGTGCCGACGTAATCGGTCGCGGGATGAGCTTTTTGTAGGACGTTGCCTAAGTTGATGAAGGACGGCGGTGAACCCGCCGTCGCTAGCCGTCGCACGCCTTAAGCATCCAGTCCGCCAAACCCGGTGCTGAACAGTCCGCATTGGGTGAGCTCAGGAGTCAGGGCTTTAAGGCGCTATCTGACGGCGGTAATGATCTTTGTAGGACGCTGCCGAGATTGTGACGGGGCTGAAGACCGCAAGGTCGTTCCGATCTTGATCGCGAGCAAGCGCGCTCCCACAGGGGATCGCATTTCACATCTGGGGCGGCGGGTTTACTCGGCGGGCGGGCTAAGCTTTGCTTCCAGCTCCGCGACCTTCGCCTCAAGGCTCTCCAATCGTGCCCGGGTGCGTGCGAGCACGACCATCTGGCTATCGAATTCTTCCCGGCTGACCAGGTCGAGTTTGCTGAAACCACTCTGCAACAAAGCCTTGAACTGGCTTTCGATTTCGCTTTTCGGCAGTGGGGTGTCGCCGCTGAACAGGCGCGAGGCGGTGCCGCTCAGGGCGTCGAGGAAGTCTTTGGGTGCGAGCATGGGAGAGGTCCTGAAAACAATGGCGGGCAGTGTATCACGCAGTGTCTATAGTCAATTCCGACAGCATGGATGCACGCTTTTCGCGCATCTGGACGGACGGCGGCGCACTGTTGTTGTGCGTAACCGTAAGTCGATGTGAGTGAAGCGGCTGTCGGCAGCGACCAAAGGATTGAATTCAGTGGATTTTGGCGAGATGGCAAGCTTTCTGCTTAGTGCCTATCAACCCATGCACTGATGCAGTCGCTGTGACGAATGCAGTGCGCCAAGCGAAACGGGGAAGTGTTTCGTGCGGAGTGGTTAGCTGGGGTCGGGCGGGCATTCAAGGCCGACGACGCGTTACAAAGCCAGGCACTGCGCTTAGACTTGAGACGGGTTTGTTTTCCTGGGGCAAGTCCACCAATTCGGGAGAGAGTTTTCATGAAGCTAGTCACTGCCATCATCAAGCCGTTCAAGTTGGACGACGTGCGCGAGTCGCTGTCCGAGATCGGCGTGCAGGGCATTACCGTTACTGAAGTCAAAGGCTTCGGTCGGCAGAAGGGTCACACCGAGCTGTATCGCGGCGCGGAGTACGTGGTCGATTTTCTGCCCAAGGTGAAGATCGATGTCGCCATTGACGACAAGGATCTGGACCGGGTTATCGAGGCGATAACCAAGGCTGCCAACACCGGCAAGATCGGTGACGGCAAGATCTTCGTGGTCAATCTGGAACAGGCGATTCGCATCCGTACCGGCGAAACCGATACCGACGCGATTTAAAGCCGCCACAAACCCAACGCCCCAGGAGAAAACAATATGACTCTGCGTAAATTCGCAGGGCTAGGAGCCCTGTTGTCCCTCGTAATGCCCAGCCTGGCTATGGCGGCAGACGAAGTGGCGGCCCCAGTCCTCAACTCCGGCGATACCGCCTGGATGCTGACCTCGACAGCCCTCGTGCTGTTCATGACCATTCCCGGCCTCGCGCTGTTCTACGGCGGCATGGTTCGGTCGAAAAACATTCTTTCCGTGATGATGCAGTGCTTCGCCATTACCGGTCTGATCAGCATTCTGTGGGTCATTTATGGCTACAGCATCGCGTTCGACACCACCGGCATGGAGCAGGGCGTCGTCAATTTCAACTCGTTCTTCGGCGGGATGGGCAAGGCGTTCCTCTCGGGCATTACGCCAGCCAGCCTGACCGGTCCTGCGGCGCTGTTCCCTGAGGCGGTGTTCGTCACCTTCCAGATGACCTTCGCCATCATCACCCCTGCGTTGATCGTCGGTGCGTTCGCCGAGCGGATGAAGTTCTCCGCCATGCTGATCTTCATGGGCATCTGGTTCACCCTGGTTTACGCACCGATTGCGCACATGGTCTGGTCCGGTAACGGCGGCCTGTTGTGGGACTGGGGCGTGCTGGACTTCGCCGGCGGCACCGTGGTGCACATCAACGCCGGTGTGGCCGGTCTGATCTGCTGCCTGGTACTGGGCAAGCGCAAAGGCTTCCCGACCACGCCGATGGCACCGCACAACTTGGGTTACACCTTGATGGGCGCCGCCATGCTGTGGGTGGGCTGGTTCGGCTTCAACGCCGGTTCCGCCGCAGCGGCCAACGGCACCGCCGGTATGGCGATGCTGGTAACCCAGATCGCAACCGCCGCCGCTGCACTGGGCTGGATGTTTGCCGAGTGGATCACTCACGGCAAGCCAAGTGCACTGGGTATCGCTTCGGGTGTTGTAGCCGGTCTGGTTGCGATCACGCCTGCCGCCGGCACCGTGGGCCCGATGGGCGCCCTGGTCATCGGCCTGGCGGCCGGCGTGGTGTGCTTCTTCTGCGCCACCACCCTGAAACGCAAACTCGGCTATGACGATTCCCTGGACGCCTTCGGTGTGCACGGTATCGGCGGTATCCTCGGCGCGATCCTGACCGGTGTGTTCGCCGCACCGTCGCTGGGTGGCTTCGGCACCGTCACCGACATCGCCGCACAAGTCTGGATTCAGTGCAAAGGCGTGGGCTTCACGGTGATCTACACCGCGATCGTCACCTTCATCATTCTCAAGGTCCTGGACGCCGTCATGGGTCTGCGTGTGACCGAGGAAGAAGAAGCGGTCGGCCTCGATCTGGCACAGCACAACGAACGCGGCTACAACTTGTAAGAAGCGTCTGAAAAACGTGCCCGGTACGCCGGGCATTTTTTTGTCTGGAATTTGTCAATGAAGGAGCGGCTGAAAGGTTTTTTCGTACACGTTTGGTGGCGTTTGCGCCGAGCGTTTTTCTGCGGCCAATGGCTTACATGATTGAAGGAATATTAGGGCCTTTGTTTTTTCCCAGAGCGCGCTAGAATGCGCCCCGAACGTGCGGAGAACTGTATGTGGCAACAGACTCTGATTACCCTGCGGGCAAGGCCCCGGGGCTTTCATCTGGTAACGGACGAGTTACTCGCCGGCCTGCCTGAACTCAAGGCGTGTCGGGTCGGTCTGTTGCATTTGTGGCTGCAGCATACCTCGGCGTCGTTGACCATCAACGAGAACGCCGATCCGGCGGTACGTCGCGACTTCGAACGATTTTTCAATCGTCTGATCCCACAAGGAACAGACGGCTATGAGCATAACGACGAAGGCCTGGACGACCTCCCGGCGCACTTCAAGGCCAGCGTACTTGGCTGTCAGCTCAGTTTGCCGATTTCGGCGGGCCGACTGGCGCTGGGAACCTGGCAGGGTGTTTATCTGGGCGAGCACCGTGATTCTGGCGGTGCCCGTAAAGTCCTCGCCACCGTTCACGGTGAAGGGGCATGAACCGCTGGTCACCAGCGGTTATTGAATTTTCCGGCGGCTGTCGACAGACGGTAAAGCTGGGCTATAACTAATCTGCTTTTCGCAAGTCATGAGGTAGAACATGAGCGACGATGATCTGGAAACCGACGACCTCGAAGTAGGCGACGAAGACGAGGCTGAAGAAGGCCTGGAAGCAGCGGCGGAAGACGTTGCTGACGACGACGGTGGCGAAGATACGCCGGCCCCTGCCGCCAAAGGCAAAGCCAAGGCTGCGGTATCGGTCGATGAGCTGCCGAGCGTTGAAGCCAAAAACAAGGAGCGCGATGCTCTCGCGCGGGCCATGGAAGAGTTTCTGGCCAAAGGCGGCAAGGTGCAGGAAGTGGAGGCCAACGTGGTCGCCGATCCTCCCAAGAAGCCTGACAACAAGTACGGCAGCCGGCCTATCTGAGCGCCTGTCCTTGCTTGCAAAAAAAGCCCGCCGTCGCTGCGGGCTTTTTCTTGGGCGGGATAAAAATCAGGAACCTGCGGTGATCCCCTGTGGGAGCGGGCTTGCTCGCGAAGACGGTGTGTCAGTCAACCTCAATGCTGAATGGCCCGCCGCCTTCGCGAGCAAGCTGAACTGGTCAAGTAATCTTGGACACCGATTAAGGTTTCACGCCGCCAACTTCTCCCTGGCGACTGGTGACCGATAGTCGTTGTAGCTATGCGGC
>NZ_JBNNWE010000011.1:0-90347 GCF_050280905.1 Pseudomonas sp. NPDC086278 | reverse complement strand
GCAAGTGGACATGGCCAAGGCGCGCGAAAGCGTCCAGAAAGCCCAGGTCAGCGCCTCCATCGCCAGCGGCGGCGCCAACGGCACAGCGACGGCCAGTTCAAGGGCGAGGGCCTGTCGAATACCCTCGCGTACCTGTGGGACAACTGGTATCGCAAGTCCCGTCGGGTGATGCAACGGGCGTTTTCCTACGAGTCGCGTAAACAAGTCACCGAGGAAGTGCCGGAGCTGAAGATGGGCACCGCGATTGCCGCGCCAACGCCTTACGACGCGCAGCCGCAATTTGCGCTGATTCCGGGCCTGCCGGTGGTCAGTCAATTCCGTTATCCGCTGTGGGAAGCCAAGCCGATCCAGCCGCCAGCGGGTGTAAACCTGGCCGGTTCTTCCAGCGAATTCGTCAGCGTTGCACCGGGCAATGTGTATATCCCGTTGGGCAAGCTCAAACCGGGCCTGTATCTGGTGGAAGCGCTGATCGGCAAGTACCGCGCAACCACCATGGTGTTCGTTTCCAACACCGTGGCCGTGAGCAAAATTGCCGGTGATGAACTGGTGGTCTGGGCCGCGCGCAAACACGAAGGCAGTTCGGTGCCCAAGGTCAACGTGCTGTGGACCGATGGCCTCGGCGTGATGAGCAGCGGCACCACCGACAGCGATGGTTTGCTGCGGTTGAAACACGTCAGCCCCGAGCGTTCGTTCGTGATTGGCGAGGACGAGGAGGGCGGCGTTTTCGTCTCGGAAAACTTCTACTACGACAGCGAAATCTACGACACCAAACTCTACGCCTTCACCGACCGGCCGCTGTACCGGCCGGGGGATTGGGTGTCGCTGAAAATCGTCGGGCGCGAGTTCAAGAATGCCCGGGACTCGGTGGCGCCGAGCGCTGCCGACGTCAATGTCACCGTGCTCGATGCCACCGGCACGGCGCTGCAATCGCTGGCGTTGAAGCTTGATTCCAAGGCCGGCACCCAAGGCCGATTCCAGTTGCCGGACAACGCGGTGGCGGGCGGTTATGAATTGCGTTTCAGCTACAAGGATCAGGCCTACAGCAGTGCGTTCCGCGTCGCTGAATACATCAAGCCGCACTTCGAAATCTCGCTGAACCTGGCCAAGCAGGACTACCGCACCGGCGAACCGGTGAAGGGCAGTCTGGTGCTGCTATACCCGGACGGCAAACCGGTGGCCAACGCCAAGTTGAGCCTGAGCCTGCGTGCCCAGCAACTGTCGATGGTCGACAACGAACTGCAATACCTCGGGCAATTCCCGGTGGAACTGACCAGCGCCGAATTGACCACCGACGCCAAGGGCAACGCGACCCTCGACCTGCCGGCCGCCGACAAACCGAGCCGCTATATGCTCACCGTGTTCGCCAGCGATGGCGCGGCGTATCGGGTCAAGACCACCAAGGAAATCCTGATTGACCGTGGCGCCGCAAGTTTCAGCCTGCGTGCGCCGCAACGTTTCAGTGCGGTCGGCGACAAAGTCGCGTTCAGCTACGTCAATGAAGGCGCCAACGAGCCGAGCAAAAACGTGACGCCAAGCAGCTACAGCTGGGTGCGTCTGGAAGATCAGACCACTGGCGACGGCAAGCTTGCAGCAACAGATAAAGGCTTCACCGTGGCCTTCGAACGTCCGGGCACTTACAACCTGACCTTGAAAGATGAGCATGGCCGCGTGATCGGTGCGACCGGTCATTCGGTCACTGGCGACGGCGTCAAAGCCGTGCCGGGCACCGTGGAAATCGTCCTCGACAAACCCGAGTACAAGGCCGGCGACGAAGCCCTGGCGCTGATCACGTTCCCGGAACCGGTCAGCGATGCGCTGCTGTCGCTGGAACGGGACAAGGTCGAGGCCACGGCGCTGCTGTCCAAGGGCGGCGACTGGCTGAAGATGGAGAAACTCAGCGAAACCCAATACCGCGCCCGCATTGCGGTGAAGGATAACTTTGCGCCGAACCTGACCTTCTCGGTGCTGTACACCAAGGGCGGCCAGTACAGCTTCCAGAACGCCGGCATCAAGGTGGTCGCGCCACAAATCGATGTGGCGATTGCCACCGATAAAGAGTCGTATCAGCCGGGCGATACCGTGTCGGTCGACCTGACCACGCAGTTCGCCGGCAAGCCGATTGCGGCGCACCTGACGGTCAGCGTGGTCGACGAAATGATCTACGCCTTGCAACCCGAAGTCGCGCCGACCATTGACCAGTTCTTCTACCACCCGCGCCGCAATAACGTGCGCACCAGCGCCAGCCTGTCGTTCATCAGCTACGACGTGGCGTTGCCGGGCAGCCCCGGCGCGCCGGGCAAAGCCAACCGCAGCGAGCGCGGGGTGAAAGTGCTGGAGCGGCCGCGTCGTGAAGACGTCGATACCGCCGCGTGGCAGCCGGAATTGGTGACCGATGCCAATGGCAAGACCCGCTTCACCTTCAAGATGCCGGACTCGCTGACCCGCTGGCGCATCACCGCCCGGGCCATCGCCGATGACGGCCAGGTCGGGCAGAAAAAGCAATTCGTGCGTTCGGAAAAACCGCTGTACCTGAAATGGAGCGGACCCAGCAAATTCCGCACTGGCGACAAACCGGATCTCGGTGTGTTCGCCTTCAGCCAGGCCGAGAAACCGCTCAAGGCTGAGCTGGTGATTCATTACGGCGGCGCCGATCAGCGCGTGCCGGTGACCCTGAACAACGGCATCAATTACATCGCGCTGCCGGCATTCGCGCTCGCCAGTGGCGACTGGACCGCGGAACTGGTGCAGGACGGCAAAACGGCTGACGCGCTGGCCGTGCGCCTGACCGCCACCGGTGAAGGTTGGCAGGTCACGCAAAGCCAAAGTCTGGACGTGGCCAGCGGCGATACACCGCTGACGCTGCCGGCAGACGCGACGGATATCCGCCTGCGTCTGGATGACAGCCCGCAAGCGCTGTTCCGTTCGGCGCTCGACGATCTGCTGAGCTATCCGTACGGCGGCGTCGAGCAGACGGCCAGTCGTTTGCTGCCGCTGAGCATTGCGTATCCGGCGCTGGCGTCGAACGCGCAAGTTCGCGACCGCCTGCGCCTGATCATGCAAAACAGCCGTCTGCGCCTGGTGCAAATGGCCGGGCCGTCGGCGAGTTTTACCTGGTGGGGCCAGGACGGCGAGCCGGATGCGTTCCTCACCGCTTACGCCTATTACGCGGATTGGTACGCCAGCAAAGCGCTGGAACTGAGCCTGCCGCCAGAGCATTGGCAGCGGGTGCTGGAGGTGTATTCCAAGCAAGCGAAAAACACGCCGTTGTTGCAGCGCGCGTTGATCCTGTCGTTTGCCAAGCAGATGCAATTGCCGGTCAACACGTTGCTCAGCGGCTTGATGGATGACCTGGCCAAGGCCGGCGACGGCAACGCGGCGAACCTGATGGAGGACGGCGAAGACAGCATCGTCATGAGCGATCCAGATTCGGCGTTGGGGCTGGCGGCGGCGCGTGTGCTGACGGCCACTTTGGCGAAGCAGTCGAAGGTCAATCTGCCGGATGCATTCAATCGTCAATTGCCCGATGCGCAACAACGTCTGGCGGTCAGTTCGCAGCCGTTTGCCGAAGCCTTGAACCTGTCGCTGCAAACCTTCGATCAGGCGCGCGCGACCGCGCTGCTGCAACGGCTGTTGCCACAGCAATCGACCCTGGAACGCGCCTTGGCGCTGAGCTGGCTGCAACGCAGCATCGAGCAGGCCTCGCCGACCATCGCCCTGGCGCCGGGCGAAGGCTGGAAGAAACGCTACGGCGATACCGGCGAGATCTATTGGACGTGGCAGGGCGCTACGCCAGTGCCGGCAGCGTTGTCGCTGACCGGGACGCAAGAACGTCCGCTGCGCGCCGCGCTGAGCTACCAGACCCAGCAACCAGCCGTCGACCCGATGGCGGTGAGCATCACCCGTCGCCTGTCGCGTCTGGTGCCGGGTGACGAAGCCTTCGAATTCAAACTCGAAGCGGTCGGCACCCAACCGTTGTCCAGCGACAGCCTGTACCTGGACGAAGTGATCATCACCAGCAAAGCCGCGAAGCCGCTGCGCTACGGCATGATCGAAGTGCCGCTGCCGCCGGGCGCCGATGTCGAGCGCACCACCTGGGGCATCAAGTTGACGGGCAAGGCCGGCACCGAACCGACGGCGCTGGAGAAGGCGCGTTTCGAGCCGGGGCAGATGGCTTACGCGATTCCGGTAGATGCCTTGAGCGGCGAATTGCGCGTGCGGCACTTGGTGCGCTTCTCGCAAAAAGGCCAGTTCAACCTGCCACCGGTGCGCTTCACCCAGGTCTATGCGCCGCAGCATCAGGCCCAGGAACAGAAACCGGCGCTTGGCCAGGTCACGGTCAACTGACATGACCCGGCCGCTGGTCTGGCTGCTGTTGTGTTTGCTCCCTGCGCTGGCGACCGCGCAGGACGAACCGTTGCGGCTGGGCTTCAAGGGTGAGTTGCTGTCGTTGAGCCGGACTCAATTGATTTCACGCGAACCGTTGCCTTCGGATCTGTCGACGCCGTTAGGGAGTTTGTGGAAGTTGTTTGTCTACGGTTGGCTGGTGGATACCGGGGCGCGGGAACCTGCGTATGAATGTCGCGGGCAGTCGAAGGAAGAAGTTTATTGCTGCACGGCGGGCGGCAAGATTGAGCGTGATCAGGCGCTGGTCAAGTCGTGCGGCTTGTACTTTGAGCCTGCGCGGTTGGGCATTGCCGAGGGTGATTGGCGTCAGTACTGGCAGGCAAGGCAGGCGCCGGAGTGGTTGCTGAGCTTGCCGTCATTGCAGCCTGCGACTCGGGTTCCAGTCGTCGAACTGCTGCGGATGTTGGCCGTAATGCCGGCGCAGGATCAGGCGCGGCGAGTGTTGCTGGACGTGGTGTTGAACGCCGCTGACGGCAATGTCGTGGGTGAACTCGGCGGCCGCTTGCGGGTGAAAACCTGGAGTTGGCTGGGGGATCAGGATGCTTCCTCGCGTCAGGGTGGATTTGCCGGTTGGACGGTGGATGGATCGCCGATCTGGGCCGGTGGGCGCGGAACCAGCCAGATGGTTTTGCGCCATTACGCTCAGGCGTTGGCTTCGCTGTTGCCGGTGGATTGGCCTGCGGATGCCGGGCGGTGTGTCGAGGTGGGGTTGTTTTCTCGCTATCCGATCAGCCGCGTGTTGGCGGGGGATCGGGTGGCTGACTCCGGGCCGTTGCAGGGCGACTACCGCGTCGAATTCGTCAATGGCAATCAGCTCGATATCCACAGCGGCGGTGAACTGTTTCTGCTGAAGGACAAACTCGTCGCCCGTCTGGACCGCGAAGAGTACGTCGCCCGGGTGTTGCAGCGCGAAGCCAAACCCGAACCCGTCGAAGCGGCCAAAGCCCTGGCCATCGCGATCAGGACTTACCTGCTGCAAAACGCTACCCGCCACGGCGACTGCCTGAGCATCGACGACAGCAGCAGCCGCCAACGGGTCGCGCCACGTCCAGCCACCGCCGAATCGCGCGCCATCGCCGCCTGGACCAGCGACCTCGTGCTGGCCGGCAGCACCGTCACCTACCACTCCGACCAACCCGGCCCGGACAAACTCTCCTGGCAACAAGCCGTCGAACAAGCCAACGCCGGCCAACGTTACGACGCGATCCTGCTGCACGCCTACCCGCGCGCCAGCCTCAGCCGCTGGGACAATCCCGTCGCCTCCTGCGAAGCGCTGCCCGCCGCGCAAGACTGGCTGCAAACCCAGCGCCGCAACTGGCGCCCGCGCCTGGAAGGCGAGGTCGGCTACAACGAAGTCCGCACCTTCGCCGTCTGCCGCCTGGCCTTCGGTCGGCCCTATGTCGACCGCGAACGCCAACGCATCTATGTGCGCGGCGTGCAGTCGCTGCAAGACCGACTCGACCTGACCCACGAATACCTGCACCTGGCCTTCGAAGCACACCCCAACGGCCAGGATGAAACCTACATCGAAGGGCTCGCCCGCCACCTCTTGCTGGAATAGGCCATGAAACTCCGTTATCCACAGGTCTTGCTGTTTCTCTGCTCCTTCTGCGTCCTGCCGACGACCTTCGCCGACGACGCCGTCAAACTCGACACCCACGTCGGCGGCTGGCGCACCGGCGCGGTTGACGGCGAAGGCGAAAACTTTCGCCAGACCGTCAACTACCCGGCCTCCTCGGTGAACACCCCGGCCGGCCAGGCCAACACCGCGCGCATCAGCGGCCAGATCAAAGCCACACCGAAAACCGCCGAGCCTGGCCGGTTGATCGTCAACGGGGTGAGCATGCCGCTGAAAATCGATCCGGCGGGCCGCTTTGATCGGCCGTTCTCGTTTCCAAACGGCAGCAACAGCGTCGAAGTCCGCAGCCCCGATGGGCAGCAACGGCATCGCACGCAATTTCTCAATGCCAGTGGCGGCGCCACTCCGGCGAAATTGCGGGTTCTTTTGTCCTGGGACAGCGACAACACCGACCTCGATTTGCACCTGATCACCCCCGATGGCGCACACATCTGGTACGGAGACCGGGTTGCACCCAATGGCGCGGCGCTCGATGTGGACGTGACCACCGGTTATGGCCCGGAGATCTTCGCCATGCCGGCGCCGATCAAGGGGCAGTATTTGGTTTACGTGAATTACTTCGGCGGCGGCTATCGCAGTGATGAGGACGGGCAGGCGGATGCGGTTCAGGCGCTGACCACCGCGCAAGTGACGGTGATCACCGAGGAAGGGACGCCGAACGAGAAGATGGAGACTTTTCTGGTGCCGATGCGGGCAGTGGGGGAGTTGACGCTGGTTAAGGGGTTTAGTTATCCGTGAGGGGGAACAGCAAGTTACGACCTTACACAGGCCGTTCTGAAAAAGCGGCCTGTGTAAGTGTTTCGAGCTGAAGTCAGGGGGTCATGTCACCAGGGCACGCACCCCTTCTCGGTGGCGTTGAAACGGCGGTCAGATTTTTCATCCAACAGCGAACATCTTCAATCGATCCGCAGCCCGCTGGCCTTGTCAAACACGTGCAGTTGTTCGCAACGCCCGTGTAAGGTCACCTGCCCGCCCAATGCCAGGCTGTCGCGGCGTGAAAGTGAGGCCACCAGTTGCGCCCCGCACGAGCGGCCGTAGACGTGACAGTCGGCGCCGGTGGGTTCGATCAGGTCGACGCTGAACGGCAGCGCAAAAGCGGCGCCTTCCACCGTGGCCAGCGTCACGTGCTCTGGCCGGATTCCGACCACCACGGAGGTCAAGGGTGGTCGATTGATGTATCGGCCCAACGCGATCCTTTGCCCGGCGGTGCGCACGAACGACAGCGCCCCCTCATGCTCCAGTGTCCCCTCGATCAGGTTCATCGCCGGTGAGCCGATGAAGGTCGCGACGAAGAGGTTGGCCGGAAGGTCATAGACCTCGGTAGGCGCGCCGATTTGCTCGATGCGCCCGGCGTTCATCACCACGATCAGGTCGGACATGGTCATCGCTTCCATCTGGTCGTGTGTTACGTAGATGGCCGTGGTGCCGAGCCGGCGCTGCAGCGTGCGGATCTCGATGCGCATCTGCACCCGCAGCTTGGCGTCAAGGTTCGACAGCGGTTCGTCGAACAGAAATACCTGGGGCTGGCGCACGATGGCGCGGCCCATGGCGACGCGCTGACGCTGGCCGCCGGACAACGCTTTCGGGAAGCGATCAAGGTACGGTGTGAGGCCGAGCAGGGCGGCGGTCTCACGCACGGCTTTGTCGATGCGCTCGGGGGATTCCTTGCGCAGATGCAGGCTGAAACCCATGTTCTGCGCCACCGTCATGTGCGGGTACAGCGCGTAGTTCTGGAACACCATGGCGATGTCCCGATCTTTGGGCGACAGATCGTTGATGACCCGTGCGTTGAGTTCGATGGTGCCGGAGGTGACTGTTTCCAGCCCGGCAATCATCCGCAGCAGCGTTGACTTGCCGCAGCCGGACGCGCCTACCAACGAGACAAACTGGCCGTCGGCGATGGCCAGGTCGATGCCGTGCAGCACCGGGATGGTGCCGTAGTTTTTACGAAGTTGCTGGATGTTGACCGTTGCCATAACGAAAGACCACCTGTGTCGGACCAGCGATTCAGGAAAGGCGCACAACCTTGGTCAGGTGGCGCGGTGCGGTGCTGTCCAGGTGTTTATGCTGCGCCAGGCGTTCACCGAACAACTGCATGGCCGGCAATATCGCCAGGCTGCGATCGAGGCCCTGTTGGGTGATGTCGATCGACAGGTCACCGGGGCCGCCGAAGCCGATCACAAGCGCGCCTTTGGCCTGCAGTTCAGCGCACAACAGGCTTTCTTCTTCGAGGCTCTGCGGGCTGTAGATCAGCACCACGCAGGTCTTTTCGTCGACCAGGCTGACGGGGCCGTGACGGTGTTCCAGCGGGTGGAAAACCTGGGTGTAGGTCAGGCTCATTTCCTGCAATTTCAGCGCGCCTTCGCTGGCCAGGCCGTAGTAAGCGCCGCCGCCCAGATAGACGAAGTGCGAACGAAGGAGCACGGCGCTGTTGAGTTGGCTGTCCAGCGAACGCATGGCGCGTTCGGCGCTGGCGGCAATCGTCGGGTCAAGGGTGACGCCGGCCAGGCGCAAACCGAGCAGCAACATCAGGCTCGCCGAACTGCTCATGACGATGCCTTCCAGTGCATGGGTCGGGGCGAACAGCACTTGGTCGCTGCCGAGGGCGAGGCTGCTGTCTTTTTCGCAGGTGATGCCCAGCGTTTTCAAGCCACGGGCGCGGCTGGCTTGCACGGCTTGCACGGTTTCGGTGGATTCGCCGCTGCGTGACAGGGCGATCACCTTCACGTCGGTGGTGTCGGCCAGGAAGGCTTCGGGACGTCGCGCCCATTCACCGCCCGGCACGGCGATAGCGCGTTTGCCGTTGAGGTTGAAGGCGCTGGCGACGCTTTGCGCCAGGTAATACGAGGTGCCGCAGCCGACCACGACGGTGGTGCCGGCGCTGAAGTCTGGCAATGGCTGAGTCAGTGCCGCCGCCCAGAAAGGGAATTGCTCAACGATGACGCGTTCAGTGATGTTCATGGAGGCAGTCCTTGAAGAGAGGGATTATTTGGTCGCGCCGGCAATCAGCCCGCGCACCAGAAAACGATTGAGGAAAATCACCAGCAGCACCGGTGGCAACATCGCGACCACGCCTGCGGCATTCATCAGGCCGTAGTCGACGTAATTGCGGGTGACGAACTCTGGAATCAGCACGGTCAGCGACTTGGTGGCCAGCGACGGCGAGAACACCAGCGGCACCATGAATTGGCCCCAGGCGCTGAGGAACGTCAGGATCGCTGTGGCAATCAGCCCCGGCGCCGCCAACGGCAAGACGATGCGAACCAGCGTGTAGGTGCGGCCCGCGCCGTCTAGCCACGCCGCTTCTTCAAGCGACACCGGCAACGACTGGTAAACGCTGCGCATCAGCCACAACGCCAGCGGCAGGAACGCCGAGACGTAGATCAAGGTGACGCCGAGGTAGGTGTCGATCAGGTGCAGGCTGATCATCAAGCGGTACAGCGGAATCATCACCGTGTACGCCGGCACCGCCATGCTCGCCACCACCAGTGCAAACAACAGGTCGCGACCGGGAAAGCGCAAGCGCACAAAGGCATAACCGCCGAACGCTGCGGCTACCAGCGTCAGCAGCGTTGCCGCCACCGAGGTCACCAGGCTATTGATGAACGCCCTGGAAAATTGCGGCCACACTGATTGCACTTCATTGCCCTGAGACGAACTGCTGGCGCCGAACAGCTTGGCGAAATGTTCCAGGGTCGGGTGTTGCGGCCACAGGTGAAGCTGGCCGCTGAGCATCTCTTTCGGTTCGGTAAAACTGGTGATTACCGACCAATACACCGGCCCCAACGACCACAGAATCAGCGCCAACACCGCGAGCGCGAACCCGGCCTTGCTCAAGCCTTCGAGTAAATATCTGCGCATCAGTCGAACCTCGTTTCGCGGTAGACCTTGAGCACGTAGACCATCGACACCAGCAGCGAGGCGATCATCGCCAGCACCGAAAGCGCCATGCCGTAGGAGAACTTCAGGTTCTGGAACGCCGACATGTACACCTGGATGATCAAGCTGCGGGTGTCCAGGCTCGCGCCGTTGAGAATCCACGCTTCATCGAACAGGTTGAAGGCGAACACCGTCGACTGGCTCAAGGCGATGGCCAGGCCGCCGGCAATCAGCGGCAGGGTGATCATGCGAAAGCACTTGATGCGCCCCGCGCCATCGAGTTTGGCCGCCTCATACAAGTCGCCGGGAATCGCCTGCAACGCGGCGAGCAAAATGATCGCGGTGAGTGGCAGCATGCGCCAGACGTGCACCAGGGAAATCAGCAGCAACGCGGTGTGGTGATCGTTGAACCACACCTGGTTTTCACTGATCAGCCCGATGGCCTTGAGCAGGTTGTTCAACACGCCATAACTGGGGTTGTAGATCCACAACCAGACCAGCGCGTTGACCACCGGCGGCAGGCACCAGGGCAATACCAGAATCGCCAGCAACCATTGTCGGCCGTAGCGCACCTTGTTCAGCAACAGCGCGGCGGCCAGACCGCCGAGGGTTTCCAGCAGAACCGCCAGAACCACGTAAACCAACGTGTTCCAGGTGGCGTGCTGAACGTTGCTGTCGGTTACCAGGTTCTGGTAATTGAGCAGGCCGACGAAGGGCGTGCCGGGGCGCATCGGGTCAATCCGGTACAGGCTGTCGAGCACCGTGGTCACCAGCGGCACGAACACCAGGCTGGCCATCACCAGGATGATCGGCAGCACATACGCCAGACCGAGCCAGGTTTCACCCGGTGTGGGGCGCAAGCGCTCCCTGATCGAGGCTAAAGTCATCACGGCTGCATCGCACTCTTGGCTTCTTCGGCAATCTGCGCCACGGCCTGGGCCACGGTCAGTTGCCCTTTGGCGGCCTGGTTCAGCGCACTGGATACGGCACTGGTGAACTGCGGATACCAGACGGGCGTGCCTTGTTTGAACAACGGATCGACCAGCCCGGCCTGTTGCAGGATCACGTCACCGCTTTTGAGCTTGCCCTCGCTGTTGAGCTGCTTGAGTACGCTGGTGCGGGTCGGCAGGTTGCCGAGGGTTTTGTAGCTCTCGATCTGGTTCTCAGGCTTGATGAACCAGTTGATGAAAGTCTTCGCGCCGGCGGGATTATTCGCCGTGGTCGGGATGCCCATGGCTTCCGGCAGGCCGATGGTGCGGGCGGTGCCGGTGGTGGTCAGCATCAGTGCGGCGGCGACCTGTTCAGCCACTTGAGATTTACTCGGGTCGCTGTACACCGCGACGTTACCGGCCCAACCGGCGAGGTCAAACGAGGCGTCGCCTTTCTTGAACAGCTCCTGCACTTCGACGTCCTTGAGGCCGGTCGCTGCCGGGCTGATCAAGCCTTGCTTGAGTGCGTCGATCTCGAACGCCATGGCCCGGTAACCAGCGGAGTCGGGTTTGACGAATTGCGGTTCGAGCTTGTCGTTGAATAACTCGCCGCCGAACACCTTGGTCAGCAGGTACCATGCGGTGGCGCTGCCTTCGCTGGCAGACAGGGGTAGGGCGATCGGATATTGGCTGATGTTCTTGGCTTTGATCGCTTTGGCATCGGCGAGCAGTTGATCCGGGGTGGTCGGTGCTGCGGTGATCCCGGCGCGGTTGAGGTGATCGCGGTTGTAGATCAGCACCCGAAAATCGTTGGCGTAAGGCACCGCCAGCAGCTTGCCATCGAACATGAAGAACTTCGCCGAAGGAATGTCTGCCAGGGTCGCAGCATCCACTGCATCGTTGAGCGGCTGGTACCAATTGGCGGCACCGAATTGCCCGACCCACGACCAGTCCACTTCGGTGGTGTCCGCAGGCGGGCTGCCGGCGATCATCGAGGTGGCAACCTTGGTCAGGATCTGGTCCCAGCCCAGCGTTTGCGTGTCCAGCGTCACGCCCGTTTCGCTGGCGAGGCGATCGGTCATGGCCTTGGGCAGCGTGCCCCACGGCGGCAGCAGAACTTCAGTAACGCTGGCCGCACTGGCCAGAGGTGCGAAAGCCGGGACCGTAAACGACAGCGGCAATATCGCGAGCGAAGCGAGCAAATGGCGTCGGAGCATGGCAAAACCTCTACGTCGGGAAAGGGGAGGTTGACGGCAGTGCAAGAGGACTAAAGGTTGCGTGACAGTTGTTCGATCCAGCGTTGGTCGGGGTTCCATCCCGCGTTTTGAGCGGCACGCCACAAGGCGCCACCGATGGGCGGCAGACGTGGCGCGCACGCTGCGCTGCCGATGCGACGGCGGATGCCATCGATCATCTGCGGGTTAGCGAACACGCCACCGGCATAACTCCAGGTTGCCGGTCCGGTCAGGCCGAGCAGGCGCCAGGCAGTGGTGATGTGTTCGGCCAGGTGCGCGGCGGCGGCATCCAGCACGTTGATCGCGGCGGCGTTGCCAGCATCGGCCCACGCCGACACGGCTTCGGCCAGGGCCGCGATATCGGCCCGGCGGTTGGCCAGGCCATAGACCCAGCCGGCGAGTTGTTCGGGAGCCAGGCCCAGGTGATCAAGCAGGGCTTGGGTCAACGCCGGGCACGCGGCGTCCCGGCCGTCGAGGTTGCGGCTGGCGCGGATCAACGCCTGGCAGCCGATCCAGTAGGCGCTGCCTTCGTCGCCAAACACATCGCCCCAGCCGCCGACGCGCACGTGCTCGGCGTCGGGTTCGTTGCGGCTGGCCCAGGCCATCGACCCGGTGCCGGCGAGGATCAACACACCGGCACCTTGCCCGGCGAATGCCCCATCGAAGGCGATGCGCACGTCGTTTTCCACGGTGACCGGGCAGGGCAGCGCTTGTTCTGCCGCGTTGCGCTGGGCGATGGAACACTCGGCCAGTTCGCCATGCAGCGGCAGGCCGAGGACCGCAGTCGCCAATGGCAGCCGGGCAGGGATTTGCATCAACGCGTGCAATTGAGTGGACCATTGCGAGTTGGCGGTTGGATCGAGCCCGGGCGCCGATTCACAGTGCAGTATTTTGCCCTGGCGATCGGCAACCGCCACGCGGGTTTTCGAGCCTCCGCTGTCCAGTCCCAGCACGCAGTCGTTCATGCTTGCGCGTCCTGAGTGGTAATCCCTTGGCTGGAGGCTTGTAGCGTAATGCAGCCTCGCTCGCGCAAACGTGCCCACCAACTGGCGGAAAGTTGCTCGTCGCTGATCACCGTCAAGGGTTTGTCCAGCGGCGCCACACGGTACGTCAGGCATTGACCGAACTTGCTCGAATCCACCAACAACAAGGTGCTGCCGGCACGGGCAAGCATCTTTTGATTGAGCTGCGCTTCGCTGGCGTCGAGGCTGTAGATGCAGGCATCCGGGGCAATGGCACCGGCCCCCAGAAACAATTGATCGAACCATAAGTTTTCGATCATCGCTTCAGCGAGGGCGCCGACCATCGAGGAGTTCTCCGCGCGCAGTTGGCCTCCGAGCAGGATGACTTTGATGTCGGGCGTGTTCATCAATACCTGAGCGGTGTTCAGGCAATTGGTGAACACCGACAGCGGCATGGGGTTGAGGCGCAGGCGGCGGGCCAGTTGCAGCACCGTGGTGCCCGCGTCGAGGAAGATCGTCGAGCCCGCAGCGATCTGCTCATAAGCCAAGTCGGCAATGGCGCGCTTGGCAAAAAGATTCTGGTTTTCCCGCAGGTCAAACGCCACTTCGACGCCGGCGCTCTTGGCGATTCGCGCACCACCGTGGGTGCGGTGAATGGTGCCGTCGGCTTCCAGGCTCAACAGGTCGCGGCGCACGGTGGCGAGGGAGGCGTCGGCGACCTCGGCGATGGTCTGAATGGTGCTTTCGCCGTGGCTGTAGAGGTGCTGACAGATCAGGGCAAGCCGTTCGTCTTTGGTCACTGTAATTGCTCGTTAGTGATTCATTGAAATGAAATATAAAGCTAAAAAAATCACTGTCAATCAAATTTATGATTGATTTTGATCGTTTCGCTCTCGTAAGGTGATCTCCCACGTCATCGAGAGGCACCGGTCATGCACAGTCATTATCTTCAAAAATTGGCAGGTGCCCATGCGCAAGGTCGCGTCATGGGCATTACCTCGGTGTGCTCGGCACACGCTCTGGTCATCGAAGCAGCATTGCGCAACGGCCTTAATGACACGGTGCCGGTGCTGATCGAAGCGACGTGCAACCAGGTCAACCACGAGGGTGGCTACACCGGCATGACGCCAGCGGACTTTCGGCGCTTCGTGCTGGATATCGCCGAGCGGGTCGACTTTGATCCGCAACGGTTGATCCTCGGCGGTGATCACCTGGGGCCGAATCCTTGGCGACATCTTCCCGCTGGCATCGCGATGCGCAAAGCCGAACGCATGCTCGAAGCCTATGCGCGGGCGGGATTCAGCAAGATCCACCTTGATGCGAGCATGGCCTGCATGGGCGAAACCGATCCGCTGGACGGCGCACTGGTGGCTGAACGCGCCGCACGCCTGGCGGCGGTGGTCGAACGAACGGTGAATGAGGCGGGTTTGCCGGCACCGTTTTACGTGATCGGCACCGAAGTCCCGGTGCCGGGCGGGGCCTCGGAGAAGGTCGAGAACCTGGAAGTCACTTCGCCGCAGTCGGCCAATGAAACCATCGAACTGCATCGCCAGGCTTTCATCGCCCAAGGGCTCGACGGCGTGTTTGCCCGCGTCATCGGCCTGGTAGTCCAGCCCGGTGTCGAATTCGGCAATGAAAATGTGGTGGTCTATCAGCCGGAAAAAGCCCGGCAACTGAGCGCCATTCTCCAGGGCGAGCCGCAACTTGTCTTCGAAGCCCATTCCACCGACTACCAGCCAAGCGACGCACTCCAGCATTTGGTGCGCGACGGTTTTGCGATCCTCAAAGTCGGCCCCGGTTTGACCTTCGCCCTGCGCGAGGCGCTCTATGCCCTGGACCACATCGCCGCGGCGTTGCGCTCAGTGCCGGAACAGGAAAGCCTGCGTAAAACCATGGAGGTACTGATGCTCGCCGAGCCGCACTACTGGGACCGCTACTACCACGGCGACGCCGACGCACTGCGCGTGCAGCGGCACTTCAGCTACAGCGACCGGATTCGTTATTACTGGCCGTTCGCCGCGGCAAGTCGCGCGGTCGAGGACATGTTTCTGGCCTTCGGTGACGAGCCGATTCCCGAGACGTTGGTCAGCCAGTATTTTCCGCAGTTGTACCCGAGAGTGGTGAGCGGGCAGGGCGGTGGCTCGGCGCGGGAGCTGGTATTGGCGGCGGTCGGGCAGGTATTGGCGCTGTATGCAAACGCATGTAGGCATTAAGTAATGAATCGACCCTGTTCGGGCAACATCTGGATGCTGCCCAAACAGCTATTGTTGCCGCCGACTTGTCACCGACGAAACGACGGTGCTTGTCGAGCCATGAATGGCCTCCACCCCCACCCCGGCTGAAGAAATCGTCGGTCATCCTGTTTCTGTTGGATGTATACTGCGGCAACACATCGCGTTACTTCTAGTTTGATGCCTGAAAGTTCAGCGCTTCCCATGGTCCTCGCTGCGTGCTATTGCCTGTTTTTGTTACGCATGGATTACAACTAAGAACAAATTAGTACAATTCAGGCGATTTGCCCCCCGATTGTTTCCTATATAGTTACATTTCCGCGTTTACGGAGACAATTATGGGCGAGGTTTCACGGTTATTGGGATTGGCGTTCCGACCGCTCAGTTGATTTGTTATTCAGGCAGTGCTGTTAATGCGCCAGCATGCGGTGCGGAATATAACTTCTGCAGGCGATATTGCGCGGCTAATTATAATGGCTGGATAACTTCCTGGTTTCTCCTCTGACTCGCCTAAGTAGGGTGTGCTCTGTTCGCGTGTGCGTAACCGATTAATAACGTCCAAATAATAAGAGGGGTATAAAAATGGGATGTAATAAAGCTAATCGTCTTATGTTAGCCGTGGCGCTGTCGTCGCTGGCGTTATCCGCACACGCGGAAACTGTATATATCCATGCAGGTCGTCTGGTGGATGTGGAGCGAGGCAAAGTACTCACCGATCAACGCATCACGATTGATGGCGAGCGTATCGTTTCCGTCGAGCCGTGGAGCGCCCCGCCAGCCAACAGCAAAGTAATCGATTGGTCGGCCAAGACCGTATTGCCAGGTCTCATCGATATGCACACTCATATCGCCGATTGGGACATGACCAATAACGTGGCCGAGCCGCTTCTGCATTCACCACAGGACTATGCGTTGCTGGGTGCGAAACATGCGTATCAGACTCTGCGTGCAGGGTTCACCACGGTGCACGATGTTGGAACGTACCGGGCCTTTACGGATGTCGCGCTGCGCGATGCGATCAATGCCAATCAGGTCCTGGGGCCGAGGATGAACGTTGTCGGGGCTTATATGTCGGTGCCGGGGGGCGGCGGCGAGGTGACGGGCTTTGCGCCGGGAGTGACGCTTCCGGACGACATGCGCGTCGGGGTGTTTGCTGATGCCAACGAAGCGAAGAACAAAACCCGATATCTGTTTCAGCACGGTGTCGACACCATCAAGATGATCGGCACGGGAGCTGTCCTTGCCGAAGGCACAGAGCCCGGACAGATGGAAATGTCCGAAGATGAAATGCGGGCTGTCGTACAGGAAGCCAAAGTTCACAAAAGTTATGCCACTGTTCATGCCCATGGTGCGGAGGGTATCAAGGCCGCTATACGCGCCGGCGCAAAATCCGTCGAACATGCGTCGCTACTGGATGATGAAGGCATCAAGTTAGCGAAGGAAAACGGAACCTATCTTGTGATGGACGTCTATAACGGTGATTACATCGATAAAGTTGGCCGCGAGGAAAAGTGGCCAGAAAGTTATCTGCGCAAGAACACCGAAACAACGGAAGTACAGCGTGCGGGGTTCCGCAAGGCCGTCAATGCCGGAGTAAAAATCGCCTACGGCACAGACGCAGGCATTTACCCGCATGGGAAAAATGCTCGTCAGTTTGCTTATATGGTGAAGTACGGCATGACGCCAATGCAGGCCATTCAGTCCGCAACCGTAGTTGCCGCTGACCTGCTGAACTGGAAGCAAGATGTTGGGGCCATCAGTGCCGGCCGCTATGCTGACATTATTGCCGTCGATGGCGATCCAATTGCCAACATTTCAATCCTTGAAAATGTGCCCGTTGTAATGAAGGGCGGTGCGATTGTTCCGCCTGATGTACTTGCGGACCTGTAGTGCTGCGTGATAACTCTCGCTGAGCGTAGGGCATCCTTTCGAGAATGCCCTACACCGCTATAAATGAACGACTCGCCGAAGGGTAAGATTTTCTTGCAGGAATTCGTTCAAGTCGGCAGGCCTGATGTAAGGGCACTGAACTCCGTTCGCCTAACAAGTTATTTGTCGTCTCCCTGCACATGAAATGCGTCAGGCGGGTTATCACCCAAGTGGTGGCTCCTGAGATTATTTCACGCATTAAAAAGCCGGCTTGTGGCCGGCTTCTCGGGGACTGGCTTGGATCATTTTTGGTAAACCGCGCCAGCCTTCAAAACGTACACCCGGATCTTGCGTCCGGCTGTGGGACTCGGCGAGAAAATCATCTGCCTTGTCGGTGCGATCGGAGCCGCGGGGCGGGTCGATGCGCAAATGTGGGGCGCAGCATACTGATTTTCTGGGGGAATTCCCAGCGGGGAGTGCTCAGGATCGAGTTAATCGGTCGAGTTTCAGGGTAAATGTTCCGCCGCCTTCGCGAGCAAGCTCGCTCCCGCAGGTGATCGCATTTCAATGTGGGGGTGAGCTTGCTCGCGAAGCGGACGATGCTGTGTTACAGAAACGGCACTGCCGGCCGTCGTTTGTTCAGTGTCGACCACCAGAACACCCAGCCCAGGACCCGGATGTTCTGCTGATCGATCTGCTCGGCATTGAAGATTTCATCCGGGTGCTCGGCCTTGTTGTAGCTGCGCAGCCGCAGCGCATTGCCCGGCATGCGGTGCAGGTATTTGATCCGTAGCATCCCGTCATGCTCGATGGCGTAAATCTCCCCGTCTATCACTTTGGTCAGGCCTCGGTCGATGGCGAGTGCGGAGCCATCTTCGATTTTCTCGCCCATGCTGTTGCCGATCATGTGCACGCAGATGACATCCGCATGATTGATTTCCAGCGATTCAAGGTGGCTTTTGGGCAAGCGGATGAATTGGCCGGGGTCTTCGACGACGTGGGTTTTTAAGGACCCCAAAGCAATGGGTATTTCCTTGTAGACGGGCAGCTCGACGTCGGTGGGCTCGATCACCGTGTAGATGCCGCGGATGGCCTGGGCGTCGAAGGTATTGCCGGACTCGTCGAGCAGGCGCAGGTGTTTTGAGTCTTGTGGACCTTCACCGGTTTTGAGCCAGTCGCTGTTGACCGAGAGCAGCCTGGCGACCTCTTCCATGCGGTAGGCGGGCACACCGCGGGTGTACCAGTTGTGGATGTTTTGCGCTTCGGTGTCGAAAAAAGCGGCAAAACCTGTCGTCGTTATCTTCGCTTTTTCGAGGAGCGCTTTAAACCGTGGGCCGCTAGTGTTCTTTTTCATAAACGCGAGTCTACGGGCGCAGGGCGGGGGTTTGAATAAACGAACCGTTCAAATTTCGAGGGAAATTTACGACCGGATGTAAGACGTATTTGGAACAAATTAAACATGAAAAAACTAAAGCGGCCGCGAGCTAAACGCGTTGTTTAAAAAGCGCTTTTTCAACGCCCACAAAAAACCCCGGACGAACCGGGGTTTCTCGTGAACTTGCGGCTAGGAACTCACCGCTGTTTCTCAGCCTTTATAGGCCGCAACCGACTTGGTGATCGCTTCGCGGGCGGCATCGGCGCCGGCCCAGCCTTCGATCTTCACCCATTTGCCTTTTTCGAGGTCTTTGTAGTTCGCGAAGAAGTGCTCGATCTGCTGAATCAGCAGCGGTGGCAGGTCGGTGTATTCCTTCACGTCGACGTACAGCTGCGACAGCTTGTCGTGTGGGACTGCGATGACTTTGGCATCGCCGCCGCCGTCGTCGGTCATGTTCAGGATGCCGACTGGACGAGCGCGGATCACCGAACCTGGAGCAACCGGGTAAGGGGTGACAACCAGCACGTCGAGGGGGTCGCCGTCGTCGGCCAAGGTGTTCGGGATGTAACCGTAGTTGGCCGGGTAGAACATCGGGGTGGCCATGAAACGGTCAACGAACAGGCAATCGCTGTCTTTGTCGATTTCGTATTTGATCGGCGCGTGGTTGGCCGGAATCTCGATCGCGACGTAGATGTCGTTCGGCAGGTCTTTGCCAGCCGGAATCTTGCTGTAGCTCATTGGGCGGTGCCCCCGTTAGTTGACCAAAAACACTTGGCCGGATTGACCAAAAAGTGGCGGCGATTATAGGCATATTCCGCCGTCGACGCCATGGACCAGAGGTCGTACAGGACCTTAGTCGCGTGGCTGATAGACCGGGTCTTCGGCCAGAAGTTGCCGCAGCCGGGTCAATGGGTCCTGCCGGTAAAACAGCTTCAGCTGCTCATAGACCTGCGGATAAGCCTCATGCAGCAGATCCGGGGCACTGAAGAAGTATTCGCTGGTGACGGCGAAGAATTCGGCCGGGTTCTCGGCGGCGTACGGGTCGATGGCGGTTTGCGCGTCGGGATGGCGCTCCAGTTGTTGGTCGAGGTCATCGTAGGCTTGCTGCATGACCTTGGCCCAGTCGCTGACCCGCATGTCGGCGTGCAGCGGCGGCAGGCCATTGGCGTCGCCATTGAGCATGTCCAGTTTGTGCGCGAGTTCGTGGATCACCAGGTTGTAACCTTCCCAGCCGCCGCTGGCCATCACGCCGGGCCAGGCGAGGATGATCGGGCCTTGTTGCCAGGCTTCGCCGCTGTGTTCGCCGTTCCATTCATGCTCGACGCCGCTGGCATCGCGATGGCGTTGCGGGCTGAGGAAATCATCGGGATACAGGACGATTTCGTGAAACCCCTGATACCAGTTCAGGTCGCCCAGATTCAGCAGCGGCAATTGCGCCTGCACCGCGAGCAGCAGCCGTTGCTCCTGATGGAGTTCAACGCCGGGCAGGGCGGTCAGGTGTTTTTCCTGCAGGAACAGCACGCTGGCTTCGCGCAGCCATTGGTCTTCGGCAGCGGTGATGCCGTCCAGAAAACTCAGGTGATGGCGCACCCGCTGCCACATGTCGTCGGCAATCGGGTGCTTGGCCAAAGTGCGCTGGCGACGCCAGGCGCTAAGCGACCACATGGTCAATCAGCGCGACTCGGCTTTTGAGCTGGAACCGCCGAAGCGGCTGCGGATCACGCCGATGATCATCGGCACCAGCGACAGCAGGATGATGCCCACGACCAGGAGCGACAGGTTTTTCTTGATGAACGGCACGTTGCCGAAGAAATAGCCGAGTGTCACCAGGCCACCGACCCAGAGGATGGTGCCGAGCACGCTAAAGAAGAAGAACCGTGGGTAAGGCATTCTGGCGACGCCGGCGACGAACGGTGCAAAGGTGCGGATGATTGGCAGGAAGCGCGCCAGGGTCACGGTTTTGCCTCCGTGCTTGTCGTAGAAGTCGTGGGTTTGTTGCAGATAGTCGCGGCGGAAGATTTTCGAGTTAGGGTTGCTGAACAGCTTTTCGCCCGCCGTTCGTCCGATCACGTAGTTGGTGCTATCGCCGAGGATCGCCGCGAGCATCAGCAGGCCACCCAGCAACACCGGGTCCATGCCGCCACCGGCCGCCACGGCGCCCGCGATAAACAGCAGGGAGTCACCCGGCAGAAATGGCATCACCACCAGACCGGTTTCGCAGAAGATCACCAGAAACAGGATGGCGTAGATCCATGGCCCGTAGTTGTTCACCAGCAAATCGAGGTACACATCGAGATGCAGGATAAGGTCGAGCGGGTTGAAATCCATGGGGGCACCTGTGGTAATGGCCCGACTCTGCAGGCCTGTGCGATGACTTCGCGAAAGCCTACAAACGGGTGTAGTTTTTCTTACAAGCCGGAAAGGTCGGCATTATACGGGCAGGCAAGTGAAAAGCGCGTTCAGTTTGTAGCGGGGGATGTCGCGAGTCAGGCAGATTTCGACGGGCTGCGCACAAACGCCTGTGGCTGGGCTGCTGGGCCATTGCGACATTGAATTGTTGTGGCTGGGGCTACTTGGGCTATTGCGCACTGGGTTTTTGTGGCTGGGCTGCTGGGCTATTGCGCGCTGGGTTTTTGTGGCTGGGCTGCTGGGCCATTGCGCGCTGGGTTTTTGTGGTGAGGGGGCTTGCCCCCGTTGGGGCGCGGAGCGGCCCCTGGAGATGTCGGCAGCTACACCGTGTTGTTAGGTTTTACGACTGCTTCGCAGCCGAACGGGGGCAAGCCCCCTCGCCACAACAGCCCCAGCCCAAAGCCCTTACCCTAACAGCCCCTGTTACAGAAGCCCCAGCCCCAACAGCCCGCCTCACCGCGACGTCGTTACAGTTCGTCGCTGATCGGCAATACGTAGTTTTTGAACTCGGTGTCTTCTTTAAAACCAATGGACTCGTAGGTCTTCTGCGCCACTTCGTTGTTGCTGCTGGTGGAAACACGCATGCGCACGGCATTGGTTTCCTTGGCCATTTTCTTGGCGGTGCGAATCAGGTTGTCGGCCACCAGCTGGCGGCGGGCGTCTTCGGCGACGTAGATGTCGTTGAGGATCCACACGCGCTTGAGCGAAAGCGACGAAAAGCTCGGGTACAACTGGCAAAAGCCCATCAGTTTGTGATTGTCGTCGTCGGAAAGGGCCAGGTAGATCACCGACTCCTTGCGGCGCAGGCGTTTCTCAAGGAACGCCCGGGACGAGTCGGGATACGGCAGCGAGCCGTAAAACTCGCGATATTTGACGAACAACGGGGTCAGCAGGTCCAGGTGTTCGAGGGTCGCTTGAATAATCCGCATCGATAGGTCTCGTCTTCAAGTGGCTGTCTTCACGTGCTCTGACGGCAATTTGTTACTCGGGCAGCCGTGCGTCGATCCTGCCTGAAACCAAAGCAGAAGCGCAATGCGGAAACGGTTCAGGCCTCTGGCGGACTCAGCAGGAAATTACTTTTCATGTCCGCGCCGGCTTCCGATTCCAGGGTCTGAACCTGTGCTTCATCCTTCAGATTGACCCCCGACAACTGCCGCCGGCAGGCCTCGCGCATCAAGTACAACAAGCGGTGCGCCGCCATGCCGTAACTCAGGCCTTCGAGTCGCACATTGGAAATGCAATTGCGATAGGCGTCCGTCAATCCGACCTTGGGATTGTAGGTGAAATATAAACCGAGGCTGTCGGGTGAACTGAGGCCGGGACGCTCGCCGATCAGGATCACCACCATTTTTGCGCCCAGCAACTCGCCGATCTCATCGGCCACCGCCACACGGCCCTGTTCCACCAGGATCACGGGCGACTGGGTCCAGCCATCGGCCGACATCTGTTCTTCGAGTCGCGTCAAAAACGGCACGCTATGGCGATGTACCGCCAGCGCCGACAAACCGTCGGCCACGACAATCGCCAGATCGACGCCGTCGGGATGGGCAGCCCGGTGGTCCCGCAAGGTTTGCGCCGACTCATCGCTCAACTTGCGGCCCAGATCGGGGCGCTGCAAATAGCTGTTGCGATCCGTGGCCGCGCTGTGCAGCAGCAGAATTTCGCGCCCGCGCTCGGCCAGTTGCGCGCTGAGGCCGGCATGGTCGAACGGCAAATGCACCGCATCCCGGGCCTGGGCGTGGGCGAACTGGAAATCCAGTTGCGCGCCGGTCGGCAGGCTGGTGCCGGTGCGGCCCAGGGCAATCCGCGCCGGGGTCAGGCGTCGCAGCTCCAGCCAGGGGTTCTGCGGATCAACAGGTGGTTTATCCATATCAACACTCATCCCAGTTGCGCCAAGGCTTGGCGGAAGGCCGGCGGCAGGCTGTTGCCGAAGTGAACCTTGCCGTCGGCCTGGGTGAAGATGCCCATTTTCGCCAGCCATTGCTCGAACTCCGGCGCCGGTTTCAGGCCCAGGGTCTGGCGCGCATAGAGCGCGTCGTGGAACGAAGTGGTCTGGTAATTGAGCATGATGTCGTCGGAGCCGGGGATGCCCATGATGAAGTTGATCCCGGCCACACCCAGCAAGGTCAGCAAGGTGTCCATGTCGTCCTGGTCGGCTTCGGCGTGGTTGGTGTAACAGATGTCGCAGCCCATCGGCACGCCCAGCAACTTGCCGCAGAAATGGTCTTCGAGACCGGCGCGGATGATCTGCTTGCCGTTGTAGAGGTATTCCGGGCCGATGAAGCCTACAACCGTATTCACCAGGAACGGCTTGAAATGGCGCGCCACGGCGTAGGCCCGGGTCTCGCAGGTCTGCTGATCGATGCCGTGGTGAGCGTTGGCCGACAGTGCGCTGCCCTGGCCGGTTTCGAAATACATCAGGTTCTGGCCCAGCGTGCCGCGATTGAGGCTCAAACCGGCGTCATAGCCTTCCTGCAACAGGTTCAGGTTGATGCCGAAACTCGCGTTGGCCGCTTCGGTGCCGGCAATCGACTGGAACACCAGGTCCAGCGGCACCCCGCGATTCACCGCCTCGATGGACGTGGTCACGTGGGTCAATACGCAGGCTTGCGTAGGAATTTCGTAGCGCTGGATGATCGCGTCGAGCATGTCCAGCATCGCGCAGATGGAGGCGATGCTGTCGGTGGCCGGGTTGATGCCGATCATCGCGTCGCCGTTGCCATACAGCAGGCCGTCGAGAATGCTCGCGGCAATGCCGGCCGGTTCATCGGTGGGGTGGTTGGGTTGCAGGCGCGTGGATAAGCGCCCGCGCAGGCCCATCGTGCCGCGAAATTGCGTGACGACGCGGATCTTCTGCGCGACCAGTACCAGGTCTTGCACGCGCATGATCTTCGACACGGCGGCGACCATTTCCGGGGTCAGGCCCGGGGCGAGGGCGCGCAGCGTCTGTTCGTCGGCGGCGTCGCTGAGCAACCAGTCGCGAAAACCGCCGACGGTGAGGTGGCTGACCACGGCGAAGGCCTGTTTGTCGTGAGTGTCGATGATCAACCGGGTGACTTCATCGGCCTCATAGGGAATCAGTACTTCCTGCAGGAAGTGGCTCAGCGGGATGTTGGCCAGGGCCATTTGCGCGGCCACGCGCTCGCCATCGTTGAGGGCGGCGACACCGGCCAGGAAATCCCCGGAGCGTGCGGGGCTGGCCTTGGCCATGACGTCCTTGAGACTCTCGAAACGGTAAGTCTGGGCGCCGACAGAATGGGCAAATGCGGCCATGGGACGGGGTCCTCCTGATCCTGTAAATATCTTCAACACACCATCCAACCCCTGTGGGAGCGGGCTTGCTCGCGAAAGCGGTGGGTCATTCAACACCGTTGTCGACTGACACACCGCTTTCGCGAGCAAGCCCGCTCCCCCATTGGATCTCGGTGCACTTCGATGTGGCAGGCGCCGGGCAATCAGCCCGGCGCCGGTGCAACTCAGATACCGGTGAGCATAGCGTCCGCCGGCGCATCGGAACGCTGTTTGGCCGTCAGTTGGAAGTAGATGAAACCCGCTGCCATGAACCCCAGGAACACCAGGCCGATCAGCGTGTTGAACCACGCCATCGCCACCAGGCACACCACCGCCAGGAACAGCGCAATGCCCGGCACGATTGGATAACCCGGCGCACGGAAGCTGCGTTCCAGGTCCGGCTCGGTTTTACGCAGCTTGAACAGGCTCAACATACTGATGATGTACATCACGATGGCGCCGAATACCGACATGGTGATCATCGCCGCCGTCAGGGTCATGCCTTGCAGATTGACCAGGCCGTCGCTGTAGATTGCCGCGATACCAATCACGCCGCCGGCCAGAATGGCGCGGTGCGGAGTCTGGAAACGCGACAGCTTGGCCAGTGAGCGCGGCAGATAACCGGCCCGGGCCAGGGCGAAGAACTGCCGCGAGTAGCCGAGGATGATCCCGTGGAAACTCGCCACCAGACCGAACAGACCGATCCACACCAGCATGTGCATCCAGGTCGAATTGTTGCCGACCACCGCTTTCATCGCTTGCGGCAACGGGTCGTTGATGTTCGCCAGTTGGCGCCAGTCGCCGACACCGCCGGCCATCACCATCACGCCGATGGCGAGGAATACCAGGGTCAGAATGCCGCTGACGTAGGCTTTTGGAATGGTGCGTTTCGGGTCTTTCGCTTCCTCGGCAGCCATCGCCGCGCCTTCAATCGCGAGGAAAAACCAGATCGCAAACGGGATCGCCGCAAAGATCCCGGGGATCGAGGCGATGGTGAACTCGTTGGAGCCGGACCAGCCGTTGAGCACGAAATTGCTGAAGCTGAAGCCCGGCGCGACCACGCCCATGAACACCAGCAGTTCGGCGACCGCCAGCACGGTGACCACCAGCTCAAAGGTCGCGGCAATGCTGACGCCGAGAATATTGAGCGTCATGAAGATGACGTACGCGCCAACGGCCGCGATCTTCGGGTCAAGTTCCGGGTATTGCACGTTCAAATACGCGCCGATGGCCATGGCAATGGCCGGTGGCGCAAAGACGAATTCGATCAGTGTCGCGATGCCGGCGATCAATCCGCCCTTTTCGCCAAACGCCCGCCGGCTATAGGCGAAAGGCCCGCCTGCGTGGGGAATGGCGGTGGTCAATTCGGTGAAGCTGAAAATGAAGCAGGTGTACATCGTCGCCACCATCAATGCGGTGACGAGGAAACCCAGCGTTCCTGCGGTGCCCCAGCCGTAACTCCAGCCGAAGTATTCGCCGGAAATCACCAGGCCGACGGCAATGCCCCATAGGTGCAGGGTGCCGAGTGTGGGTTTTAGTTGTGTCGTAGAAGTCATAAGTCCTCTCTGTTTTTTATTGTTTGATCTGTTGGACTTTCGGGTATGGCTTTTATCTGTGAAGCATGCATGCAAAGCCCGCGCCAGAGCGGCAGAACGATGATTTTCGGTGTGTTTGAGGACGCCTTCGCGAGCAAGCCCGCTCCCACAATAAATCTGTGTTCAGCGGATAAATGTGGAAGCTGGCTTGCTCGCGAACGCGGCAGAAGGGGCGATGCAGAAACATCTGCAGCGCCCCCAGTCTTTAGAAGAAGCCCAATGGATTGATGTCGTAGCTCACCAGCAGGTTTTTGGTCTGCTGATAGTGATCGAGCATCATCTTGTGGGTTTCACGCCCGACGCCGGACTTTTTGTAACCGCCGAACGCGGCATGCGCCGGGTACAGGTGGTAGCAGTTGGTCCAGACACGACCGGCCTTGATCGCGCGGCCCATGCGGTAGGCGCGGTTGATGTCGCGGGTCCAGAGGCCGGCGCCGAGGCCGAACTCGGTGTCGTTGGCGATGGCCAGCGCTTCGGCTTCGTCCTTGAAGGTGGTGATGCTCACCACCGGGCCAAAGATTTCTTCCTGGAACACGCGCATTTTGTTGGTGCCCTTGAGCAGGGTCGGCTGGATGTAATACCCGGTCGACAGATTGCCCTCGAGTTTTTCCACCTTGCCGCCGGTCAGCAGCTCGGCGCCTTCGCCCTTGGCGATTTCCAGGTACGAAAGGATCTTGTCGAATTGCTGCTCGGACGCCTGCGCGCCGACCATGGTGTCGGTGTCCAGCGGGTCGCCACGTTTGATCGACAGGACTTTCTTCATCACCACTTTCATGAAGTCGTCGTAGATCGATTCCTGCACCAGTGCGCGGGACGGGCAGGTGCAGACTTCGCCCTGGTTGAAGAACGCCAGCACCAGGCCTTCGGCGGCTTTTTCGATGAAGGTCGGCTCGGCTTGCATGATGTCGGCGAAGAAGATGTTCGGCGACTTGCCACCCAGCTCCACGGTGGACGGAATAATGTTTTCGGCCGCGGCGTGCATGATGTGCGAGCCGACCGGGGTCGAGCCGGTGAAGGCGATCTTGGCGATGCGCTTGCTGGTGGCCAGCGCTTCGCCGGCTTCTTTGCCAAAGCCTTGCACCACGTTGAGCACGCCGGGCGGCAACAGGTCGCCGATCAGTTCCAGCAGCACGGTGATGCCCAGCGGAGTCTGCTCGGCAGGCTTGAGCACCACGCAGTTACCGGCGGCCAGGGCCGGCGCGAGTTTCCAGGCGGCCATCAGGATCGGGAAGTTCCACGGGATGATCTGCCCGACCACGCCCAGCGGTTCATGGATGTGATACGCGACGGTGTTGCCGTCGATTTCGGCGGCGCTGCCTTCCTGGGCGCGGATGCAACCGGCGAAGTAACGGAAATGGTCGGCTGCCAGCGGGATGTCGGCGTTGAGGGTTTCACGCACGGCTTTGCCGTTGTCCCAGGATTCGGTGATGGCCAGCAGTTCCAGGTTCTGCTCGATGCGGTCGGCGATTTTCAGCAGCACCAGCGAGCGCGCCTGGGCGGACGTGGCGCCCCAGGCATCGGCAGCGGCGTGGGCAGCGTCCAGCGCTTTGTCGATGTCTTCGGCCGTGGAACGCGGAAATTCGGCAATCGGCTGGCCATTCACTGGCGATGTATTGGTGAAGTACTGACCTTTGACAGGCGCGACGAACTCGCCGCCGATGTAATTACCGTATTTGGCCTTGAACGAAACGATGGCGCCTTCAGTACCGGGGTGAGCGTAACGCATGATAGTTCTCCTTGGCTTTTGTACTTATAAGAGAGACGCGCTTGTGCGCTTGCTATAAGCGTAGAGCAAAGGCTGGGCCACTGCCTTGCAGGTCAGGCAAATCAAGGCCTTGCGCAGTTTCTGTCGGACGGGCGGACGGCGACTGTGACGCTTTCGGTACAGCGCGAGTGACACTTTGTGCCATTTGTGGCGCAGGCGGTGATCGGGTGATCTCGCCGGCATTGCAATGCGCGAATGGCTGGAGGATGCTGGGGCGCAAATTGCCATGCATGGATACGGTTGTGGCGACGGGGCTTTTGTGGCTAGAGGGCTTGTGTTGCTGAGTGGCTTTTATGGCTAGAAGGCTTGTGTTGCTGAGTGGCTTTTGTGGATAGAAGGCTTGTGTTGCTGGGTGGCTTTTGTGGATAGAAGGCTTGTGTTGCTGAGTGGCTTTTGTGGCTGGAAGGCTTTTGTTGCTAAGGGGCTTTTTGCCTAGAGGGCTTTTGTGGTGAGGGGGCTTGCCCCCGTTCGGCTGCGCAGCAGTCGTAAATCCTGAGCACCTGGTATGGCAGGTAGATAGAGGTGGCTGGTTTTGGGGCTGCTTCGCAGCCCAACGGGGGCAAGCCCCCTCGCCACAAAAGCCCCCTTGCCACAAAAATCTCCTCAGCACAGCAAGCCCTCCTCATTACAACAAGGCCCTGGCCACAAAGCTCCCTCATCACAGAAGCCCTCTGGTCACAGCAAGCACTCACCGTTCGGGGAGAATAATAAGAAATGCACGACAACCATTTGAGTCGCCATGCCCGGCAAGTGCTGACCGTTACGCAGGGCGGCAAGCCCCACTTGCACGGTCCTGGCAGCGATCCGTCGATTGCCCGTTCCTGGCTGCGCTGTCTTGAGGACTATCACCTCGACCCAGCCCTGAGCATCGCGCCAACGGTGCTGGAACATGGCCGTGTTCTGGAAAGCCGCGAACGCTTGCAGCAAGTGCTGCAAATCGCCGGCAACGAAATGACCAGTCTTCATCAGCAACTCTCGGGCGCCGGCCATGCGGTGCTGCTGACCGATGCGCGCGGGGTGATCCTCAATTGCGTCACCGCACCCGCCGAACGGAAAATTTTCGAGCGTGCCGGGCTCTGGCTCGGCGCCGACTGGAGCGAGGCCTGCGAGGGCACTAACGGCATCGGCACCTGCCTGGTGGAACGCCAGTCGCTGACCATCCATCAGGATGAACACTTTCGCGGTCGCCACACCGGCCTGACGTGCTCGGCCAGCCCGGTATTCGACCCGCACGGCGAACTGCTGGTGGTGCTCGACGTGTCTTCCGCGCGGCATGACGTTTCGCGTCAAAGCCAATTCCACACCATGGCGCTGGTCAATCTGTCGGCGAAGATGATCGAGAGCTGCTATTTCCTGCGTTACTTCGACAATCAATGGCTGCTGCGCTTTCATTTGCAGGCCGAGTCTGTGGGGCTGTTCAGCGAAGGGCTGTTGGCGTTTGACGGGGAAGGGCGGATCAGCGCGGTCAACCAAAGTGCGTTGAACTTGCTGGGGCATGTTCGCGGCGGATTGCTCGGTCAGCCGGTTGAGGCGTTTTTCGATTGCTCGCTGGACCAGTTGCTCGCTCGCGCCAGTGTGAGCGCCAGTGCCAGTTGGCCGTTGCGCACCCGCGATGGTCGCAGCCTGTTTGCCGTGTTGCGTGGCCAGCCGCGCAGTATTCCGGTGCCCGTGACGCCCGCCCCGGCAATGGCCGAGCGGCCGCGCTTGTCCGGCATCTGTCTGGGCGATGCGGCGTTGCAGGAAGATTTCCGCAAATGCCTGCGAGTGTTCGAGCGCGATGTGCCGCTGCTGATCAACGGCGAAACCGGGTCCGGCAAAGAGGCGTTCGCCAAAGCGGTGCATCAGGCCAGCCGGCGCTGCGAAAAAGCCTTCGTCGCCCTCAATTGCGCGGCCATTCCTGAAAGCCTGATCGAAAGCGAATTGTTCGGCTATCGCGGCGGCAGCTTTACCGGCGCGCGCAAGGAAGGCATGCGCGGCAAGTTGCAGCAGGCGGATGGCGGCACGTTGTTTCTCGATGAGATTGGTGACATGCCGCTGGCCTTGCAGACCCGGCTATTAAGAGTGCTGGAAGATCGGCAGGTGGTACCGATTGGCGGTGAGCCGGAGTCGGTCAATGTGCGAATCATCAGTGCCACCCATCGGCATTTGCTGGAGCGGGTGCAGGACGGCAGCTTCCGCGAGGATTTGTATTACCGGCTCAATGGCCTGGAAGTGGCATTGCCGGCGTTGCGTGATCGCACGGATAAATCGCAGTTGCTCGACTTTTTGCTGGCTGAAGAGGCCGCCGGCGAAACGGTGCTGATTGACGAGCCGGCGCGGCAGGCGTTGCTCGGTTTTGCGTGGCCAGGGAATGTGCGGCAATTGCGTAACGTCCTTCGCACGTTGGCGGCGTTGTGTGACGGCGGGCGGATCGGGCTGGAGGATTTGCCGGCGATGATTCGTCAGGCCCGACCGGTGCCGGCTCTGGCGGCCGAAGAAACGTCGGAGCATCCGCTGGAGGACGCCGAGCGACTGGCGCTGCTCAATGCGCTGGAACAGACGCGGTGGCACATGACGCATACGGCGGAGCAGCTTGGGGTCAGCCGCAATACCCTCTATAGAAAGCTGCGCAAGCACGGGATCGAGCGCTAAACCGCGTCGAGGCCATTCGCGCGCAAGCCCGCTCCCACATTCAATTTGTAAGCGACACAGATCAAATGTGGGAGCGGGCTTGCTCGCGAAGGCGTCCTCGGCTCCGAAACACAAGGTGCGAATTTCCCCTCCCTACGCTAACCTGCGGCCAGGTTTTACGAGGTCGACTAATGCACATTCATATTCTTGGTATCTGCGGCACTTTCATGGGTTCGATGGCGGTTCTGGCCAAAGAGCTGGGCCATCACGTGACGGGCTCCGATGCCAATGTCTATCCGCCGATGAGCACCCAGCTCGAAGCGCAGGGCATTGAGTTGACCCAAGGCTACGATCCCTCGCAGCTCGATCCGGCGCCGGACCTGGTCGTCATCGGCAACGCCATGTCCCGTGGCAACCCGGCCGTTGAATACGTATTGAACAAGGGCTTGCCTTACGTTTCCGGCCCGCAATGGCTGGCGGATCACGTGCTGCAGGGCCGTTGGGTGCTGGCCGTTGCCGGAACCCACGGCAAAACCACCACCAGCAGCATGCTCGCCTGGGTGCTGGAGCACGCGGGCATGAGCCCGGGCTTTTTGATCGGCGGCGTGCCGCAGAATTTCTCGGTCTCCGCTCGCCTGGGCGGCACACCGTTCTTCGTGATCGAGGCGGATGAGTACGACAGCGCCTTCTTCGACAAACGTTCCAAGTTCGTCCACTACCGCCCGCGTACCGCGATCCTCAATAACCTTGAGTTCGATCACGCCGACATCTTCCCCGATCTGCCAGCCATCGAGCGCCAGTTCCACCATTTGGTGCGGACCATCCCGAGCGAAGGCCTGGTGATTCATCCCACCACCGAGCCCGCGTTGCTGCGCGTCATTGAAATGGGTTGCTGGACCCCGGTGCAAACCACCGGTGCTGGCGGGCAATGGCAGGTCAAGCTGTTGAGCGAAGACGGTTCGAAGTTCGAAGTGATGTTCGACGGCGTCGCCCAAGGCGTGGTCGAGTGGGACATGACCGGCCAGCATAACGTTGCCAATGCCCTCGCCACCCTGGCCGCCGCGCGCCATGTCGGCGTGGTGCCGGCGATGGGCATCGCCGCGTTGAGCGCATTCAAAAGCGTCAAGCGCCGGATGGAGAAAGTCGCGGAAGTGCGCGGCATCACCATTTATGACGACTTCGCCCACCATCCGACCGCCATCGCCACCACGCTCGACGGCTTGCGCAAGAAAATCGGCGATGCGCCGTTGATTGCGATCATCGAGCCACGCTCCAACTCCATGAAACTCGGCGCGCACCGTGACGGTTTGCCGGAAAGCGTGGTCGATGCCGACCAAGTGATCTGGTACGCACCGGCCAACCTCGGCTGGGACCTGGCCGGCACGGCGGCGCTGTGCACCGTGCCGTCGATTGTCAGCGATTCGCTGGAAGGCATCATCGAACGGGTGAAAAGCCAGGCCCAGCCCGGCACGCATGTGGTGATCATGAGCAACGGCGGCTTCGGCGGCCTGCACGGCAAACTGGCCGAGGCGCTGCAATGAACAACGGCCCGGAACGCATCACGCTGGCGATGACCGGCGCTTCGGGCGCGCAGTACGGTTTGCGTTTGCTCGATTGCCTGATCCGTGAAGATCGGGAAGTGCATTTCCTGATCTCCAAAGCCGCGCAACTGGTGATGGCCACCGAGACCGACGTCACGCTGCCGCCCAAGCCGCAGACGATGCAGGCCTTCCTCACCGAATACACCGGCGCCGCCGCCGGGCAAATCAAGGTGTACGGCAAGGAAGACTGGATGTCGCCGGTGGCCTCGGGCTCTGGCGCGCCCGCGGCAATGGTGGTGGTGCCGTGTTCGACCGGGACGTTGTCGGCGATCGCCACCGGTGCTTGCAACAACCTGATCGAGCGCGCCGCCGACGTGACGTTGAAGGAGCGCCGCCAGTTGATTCTGGTGCCGCGTGAAGCGCCGTATTCGAGCATTCACCTGGAGCACATGCTCAAGTTGTCGAACATGGGCGTGACGATTTTGCCGGCCTCGCCGGGTTTTTATCACCAGCCGCAGACCATCGATGACCTGATCGACTTTGTCGTGGCGCGGATTCTCAACCTGCTGAACATCCCGCAAGACATGCTGCCGCGCTGGGGCGAACACCATTTGAGCAGCGATGAATAAGCTGCTGGTTTTACTGCTGGCGTTGCAACTGGCCGGCTGCGCCACGGCGCGCACGCTGGATGCGGCCAAGCCGGGAGCGCCAGTGGTGTATTCGGGGACTCGACTGGATGTGTACGCGATGAACGGTGGGTGCTGTGCCAAGGATCATTTTGGCGCCGAAGCGCCGAGTTATCCGGGGCTGGATCTGCCGGCCAGCGCGTTGCTCGATACGCTGCTGCTGCCGTTGTCGCTGCTGACCGTGATCGGCGTGAGTTTTCAGGCGACGGGCGGGTTGTAGCGTTCGGCATTGAAACGGTGTTGCACCGCCGCTCCCACGTTTGTCCGATGAACACAGATCAATGTGGGAGCGGCGGTGCGACGATTCGACTTGCTCGCGAACGGGCAACACCGCAGATTTATTTACCTAACTTGCGCAATTCGTCCGACTCGATCACCCGCACGCCATCCTGCTCTTCCAGTGCCAGCCGCCACATCGCCCGCGCCAATTGGCACGCTTCGATGCCCCGGTATTTGCCCGGAATCAACCGCGACAACGGCCCGGCCAGTTGCTCGGCCAAACGCGGTTGGACGCGATCGCCCAGCAGCAGCGAAGGCCGGCAGATGGTCAGTTGCGGCCAGTCTTGTGCGCGCAATGCCTGTTCCATCTCACCCTTGACCCGGTTGTAGAACACCGAGGATTTCGGATCGGCGCCCAGCGCGCTGATCACGATCAAGTGCCGCGCACCCATTTCCCGGGCACGTTTGCCGAACGCCACTACCATGTCCAGATCGACCGCGCGGAACGCCGCTTCCGAGCCCGCCTGTTTGATCGTGGTGCCCAGGCAGCAATAGGCGATGTCGACGCGACCGTTCAATTGCGGCAGAAACACCGCCGGATCACCGACCGGGTTTTCCAGGTGCGGATGTTCGGCCAGTGGTCGACGTGATGGGGCCAATACCCTTGAAATCGTTGGCTCATTGAGCAAGCGATCAAGCAAATGTTCACCGGTCAAACCGGTAGCTCCGGCAAGCAATACATGCTGAGGCGTCAAGTACATAGTGTTTCCCCCTTGATACTGTTCAGCTTAGTTGCTCTTTGCATCCTTGCTGTTGATAGAGGCACTTTGCAGTGCTTTTCGTGCTTGCTGTTTGCGTAAAAGTTGCCAGTGCGCGAGGACGGTTTTCGGCGCCCAGATCTGCGGCTCAGAGGCTTCGAAGCTATCGGCCAGTTCACGCTCGGCGACGGTGGCCTTGGCCAGTTTGAAGGCTTGCTCGAGGTCGTCGGTCTGGTTCAGCGCCTGGGCGAACAGCGCGTCGCCGAAGTAGGTGAAGTTGGCTTCCTCCGAGCAACCGAACGACACGCGATCAGCGCGCGAGGCGGTCATGATCAGCGTGCGTTCGTCTTTCAGCGCCGGAATGAAACCACCGGAGTAGCACGCCGAAATCACGATGATCTTGTCGCGGTTCTTCAGCGGGGCGAGGACGGCGGCGAGTTCGTCGGCCGGCAGGTCGGACAGCTCCATGCGCGGCTGATCGAGCACCAGTTCGTGTTCGCTGGTGCCGTGGCTGGTCAGGTAGATGAAGATCAAATCTTCCGGGCCGCTGCGTTCGGCCAGGGTCAGTGCCGCGCGGCGCAGGTTTTCGCGGGTGGCCATCGGCCGGTCCATGAGGTGGTCGCGATGGTTCACCAGGCGAATCTGGCCGTAGGCGCCGAAGCGGCTGCTGAGCATGTTGCTGACGTAATCGGATTCACGCAGGAACACGCTCTGCTTGCCGTCACCACCGAGGGTCAGGGTGTACAGCTCCACCGCCGGGGTCGAGGCCGGGACGTTGAACAGCGCATCTTCGAGCAAACGGCCTTGGGCCAGCAGGCCGAGTTCGAGGCTGTCAGGCAGCAACTTGCCGTCGGCGTCGCGCACGCGCTGACCGTTGACCCATGTGCCGCTTTGCACCGTGCCATCCGTCAGCACCAGGGTGCCGCGCCCGGAGTAGCTGTCATTGTCGAACTGGCCGATGTAGAAACTGCCGTCGGGCAGGTTCAAGCGCCCCGGACCGCTGAAGCGCCAGTCGCTGAACTGGCCGACGTAATGGCTGCCGTCGGCGCCGATCAACTCGCCCTTGCCGCTCAGCGAGCCTTCCTTGAACTGACCGAGCCACACATCGCCGTCGGCGTTTTCGTAGCGGCCCTTGCCGTGCAACTGGTTGTCTTTGAAGCTGCCGACATAGATGTCGCCGTCGGCGCTGTTGAACGTGCCGTTGCCTTCCAGTTGCCCGTCGACGAAGTGCCCGGTGAACTGGTTGCCGCTGGCGTCGCCGCGCTGGCCCTCACCGTTGGGTTTGCCGTGGGCGAACTGGCCTTGATAGGTGCTGCCGTCCTCGAGTTCGAGACGGCCGAGCCCGGAATATTGGTCGGCCTTGAATTCGCCGCGGTAGGTCATGCCGTTTTCTTTCAGCGTGCCTTCGCCGTCGCGCCGGCCGAGTTTGAAGCCGCCGGTGTAGCTGCTGCCGTTGGTGGTCAGCACGCCCGGGCCATCGAACAGCCCTTGGTTGAACTGGCCGCGATAGACTTCGCCGTTGCTGCCGTGCCATTCGCCCTGGCCGTGCCATTGGCCCTTGTCGAATTCGCCGGCGTACCAACTGCCATTCGGGTAGTCGATGCGGCCCTGGCCTTGCAGCAAGCCGTTGACCAGATCACCGCGATAGCGCCCGCCGTCCGGCAAGCGGGCATCGGGCGGCAGCGGCGATTCGCCGTCGCCGCAAGCGGTGAGCATCAGGGTCAAGGCGAGGAGTGCAAGTGAGCGCATAGCGGGATCCGGGCAATTAGGCGACCGAGTATGCCGCAGCTATGTGACCTTATACAGCCGGTAAAAGGGGCGCGTAGCGAAACAGCGTGAGCTGTTTCGCATCCGGGAGGATTAAACGAAGCAGAGCGACAGCGGTTCGGCGATGTAGGCCGGTTTGTCCGAGCCTTCGATCTCGAGTGTGGCGGTGGCTTTGAGCAGCCATTGGCCGGGTTTTTTCTCGCTGACTTCAGTCAATTCGACCTTGAGCCGCACTTTCGAATTGACCTTGACCGGTTGGATGAAGCGCACGCTGTCGAGCCCGTAATTGACCACCATCTTCAAGCCTTCGGGAAGGATGAGGATGTCTTCCATCAATTTGGGAATCAGCGACAGCGACAGAAAACCGTGGGCGATGGTGCTGCCAAATGGCGTTTGCGCGGCTTTGACCGGGTCGACGTGAATGAATTGGTAATCCCCTGTGGCCTCGGCGAACAGGTTGATGCGTGCCTGATCGATGGTGAGCCATTCGGAACGTCCGAGTTCCTTGCCGACATAATCTTTGAGCTCTGCAACGGGAACATAGGGCATTGAGACTCTCCTTGGTTTCATCGGATTTATAGTTTTTCAAGTGGGGGGATTTGACCTCCCTGAAACCACTTTAGATCAACATGGCAAATTGCTCCGGTCAACTGACCATGCTTTTGGCGAATGCCGGTCTATCGGCGTGCTTATAATGCCGGGCACTCATTCCGGGGGAGAGAACGGATGTTGTTACGTGGCCTGACCTGGCTGGTGCTGTTCCAATTGCTGGGCACGGCCATCAACCATTTGTTTTTGCCGGTACTGCCTGGGCCGATTGTCGGGCTGTTGCTGTTGCTGGCGTACTTGATCGCTCGCGGTCAGGTTGGCGAACCGCTGAATGTCGCGGCCAGCAGCCTGCTGCGTTACCTGCCGTTGCTGCTGGTGCCGCCGGCGGTGGGCGTCATGGTGTATGCCAAGGACATCGCGGCCGATTTCTGGGCCATCGTTGGCGCCCTGGTGTTGTCGTTGGTGCTGTCGATGGCGTTCGCCGGCGTGCTGATGCAACGCCTGGTCAAGCGTCACGCGCCTCGCGGAGATGACCAATGACCCTCGATTGGCACGGCGCGATTGATTCCGTCATCCATCACCCGCTGTTCGGCATCGGCATCACGTTGGGCGCTTATCAACTGGTGCTGGCGGCGTTCGAGAAAACCCGTTGGGTGTTTCTGCAACCGGTGCTGGTGTCGATGCTGCTGGTGATCGGCGTGCTGGTCAGTTGCGGTCTGACCTTTGTCGAGTACCGCAAGAGCACCGAGATCCTCAGCATTCTGCTCGGCCCGGCGACCGTGGCGCTGGCGGTGCCGCTGTACCTCAATCTGCGACGGATTCGGCAGTTGTTCTGGCCGATATTTACTACGCTGGTGATAGGCGGCGTGGTGGCGACGGGCCTGGGCGTGCTGCTGGGTTGGTGGTTCGGTGCCGAACATATGATCCTGATGACCATGGCGCCCAAATCGGTGACCTCGCCGATCGCCATGCTCGTCGCCGAACAGATTGGCGGCGTCGCGGCGCTCGCGGCGGTGTTCGTGTTGATCACCGGGGTGATTGGCGCGATTTTCGGGCCGAGTCTTTTGACCCGGCTCGGTGTCCACAGTCCTGAGGCGCGTGGCATGGCGCTGGGCATGACCGCCCACGCAGTCGGCACGTCGGTGGCGTTGCAGGAAAGTGAAGAATGCGGCGCCTTCGCGGCGCTGGCGATGAGTCTGATGGGCGTGGCCACGGCGGTGTTCCTGCCGTTGGCGGTGTCGATGATGGTGTAAGGAAATGTCTATGAGCTTGCCGCTTTTTCCGCTGAACACAGTGCTGTTTCCGGGTTGCATCCTCGATTTGCAGATCTTCGAGGCGCGCTACCTGGACATGATTGGCCGCTGCATGAAACAGGGCGCTGGTTTCGGCGTGGTGTGCATTCTTGAGGGTGAAGAGGTTGGCATCGCCCCGGCCGGCTACGCGCTGGTGGGCTGTGAAGCGCTGATCACCGATTTCAAGCAGCAGGACAACGGCTTGTTGGGGATCAGGGTGCAGGGCGGACGGCGTTTTCACGTGTTGCGCACCGAGGTGCAACGCGATCAATTGACCATCGCCGACGTCGAGTGGCTGGAAGATGAACCTGAGCAACCCCTGCAAGATGAAGACGCCGACCTGGTCGCGCTGCTCAAAGCCTTGGCCGAGCACCCGATGGTCGAAGCGCTGAACATGGGCACCGAGGCCAACGGGCAACAGTCATTGGCCAATCAGTTGGCGTATCTGCTGCCGTTCGCCGAAGTGGACAAGATTGATCTGCTGCAACTCGATGACCCGCAGCAACGGCTCGATGCCATTCAAGCGTTGCTGGACGAGTTGCAGGGCGAGTTGTTTGCCTGAGGCGCGAGCACGATATGAGTGCGACGTTTCACTCTGCGAACGTCGCGCTGCCTGTCAGTAGGCATATCTCAACATCGCATGCGGCAGATGCCGCAATGCAAAGAACGCAAACAACGCGGTCAGTGCCGGCAACACCAGCCACCAGACCTTGGGCGGCATGGCGTTGAGCGGCGCCTGGCGCTGGCTCAGCCACAAGCTCGCCGCACAGACACACGCCGCCAGCATCGCGCCGGCCAGCACGTCCGTCGGCCAGTGCGCGCCCAGGTAAACCCGCGACAAGGCAATCGACAGCGCGGGTAGACAACCCAGCAGCAACCAGGTCAGGCGCATTCGCGGTGGCTGGTCTCGGCCGGCGAGTACGGCGAGGGTCAGGAACAACGCAAATGACCCCGACGCATGACCGCTGGGCATGCTGTAGCTGGTCAGCGGATCAGTCAGCACTTCCGGGCGCATACGGGCAAAAAAGAGCTTGGTGAAGGTGTTGGCCAGCGCGGTGCAAAGCAAAGTGCTGCCAGCGAAAATCGCTTGGCGCCATTGCCGGGTGATCAGCAGCAGTCCGGTCAGCAGGACGCTGAACATCAGCATGTTGCGGAACTCGCCGATCAGCGTGAAGGTCACGGCCCATTCATCAAGCATTGGGCTGCGGTGTTCTTGCACCAGCGTCATGACGCCCTGGTCGAGGGCGGTCAGGTACGGATAACCGATAAACAGTCCTGCGAGAATCAGCAAACTCATCCCGGCAATCAACACCGTCGCCTTGCGATGGCGACGCATGCTGCTGGTGATGCTCAAACCGACCATGACGGCAATGGCACCGGCGACAATCCCGGCTTCAGGCCAGAAACCTTCCGGCAGCGGCAAACGAATCGCCGCCCCCGTGGCCCAGCCCGGCAACAGATAAGCAACACTCCAGCCGGCGGCAGCCAGCAGACTGACCGCCAGGAACCGTGGGAACGGCATGTCGAACATCCCGGCGACCATCGGCAGCATCGGGCGCAACGGGCCGATAAAGCGTCCGACCAACAGGCTGGCGATGCCATAACGCTGGAAATAGGCCTCGGCGCCGTTGATCCATTCCGGGTGATGACGCAAGCCGGGCAAGCGCCGGATGTTCTGGTGGAAATGTCGACCGATGAAGTAGGACACGATGTCGCCGAGCACGCCGGCAGCAAACCCCAGCAGCAGCGTTTCACTCAACGACAGCGCACCGCTGCCGGCCAATACCGCCACGGCAAACAGCAGCACCGTGCCGGGCACGATCAACCCGGCAATCGCCAGGCATTCCACAAAAGCCACTATAAACACCGCCGCGGCCAGCCATTGCGGGTTGACCGTCAACCAACCGGTCACGCTATCGAGCCATGGGCCCATAAAAACCACTCCATCTGATTCAATTAGCCCTTGGCGGGCGAATGCAATTTACGTAACACCGCAGATCCCTGTGGGAGCGGGCTTGCTCGCGAAGGCGCATGTCAGGCGATATCAATATCGAATGAAAGGCCGCTTTCGCGAGCAAGCCCGTCCCCACCGGTGGATTTTTTATCATCAAGGCAGCAAAAAATAATCGCGACCTTCGACCTGTCCGCGTCGCAACGGGTTCCGCGTGCAATACGGCGCGTAAGCCGCATCAACAAACCGGTACATCAAGTGTTCATCACGCCCTTGGGGGATGCCCAGGCGCGTGGTTTGAATGACATGAGCCGGTGCGGGGCCCGCATCTTCCACCAGCAGCACTTCATGATCAAAGCGTTTGGCATCCCAGACCGGCACCTTCAAGCCCAGCGCCTTGCACAGCAAGGTCTGCCCGGCGCAGAGCTTTTGCGAAGGGCGAGGGCGGCCCTGCGCATCGGGATTGTTCATCAGCATCTGCGCCAGGCTCGCCGGCCCGCTCAGTTCGTCGACCCACGGATAGGCGGATTTGATCAGCACCGCGTTGCCCGGCCCCTTGGCGCTGAAGTTCAGAGAGTCACCGCCACGGGCGTAATACATATAGATGTGGCCGCCATCCAGAAACAAAGCCTTACGCTTTTCTGTGTAGCCGAGGGAGGCGTGGCTGCCTTTTTCGTCGAAGTAATAGGCTTCGGTTTCAATAATTCGCGCGCTGAGCCACAAATCGCCCATCCGGTGGCGAATGACTTTGCCGAGTAAATCCCGGGCCAGGGTTTGCGCGTCGCGGTCGAAAAAAGCGTCGGGAAGTGCCGTGGGCAGGCTTGCGGCGGGGGCGCGAACAGTCAGGTTGGACATGATGAACGGCGTTTATCAGGGCTGATTGAGCGCTGATGATAACAATTTGCAGCTTAATCACGGCTGAACGTCGGCAAATCGCCCTCCATTTCGACCATCCGCCTGTCACCGCTGTTAGTCGGTGGACGCGACAGCTATAATCTGCCGCTTTCCTCTTTGCCAAGTCCACGCCAGACCATGACTGAGTCCGTTCTTGACTACATGACCCGCCTGGGTCGCGCTGCCCGCGAGGCGTCTCGCATCATTGGCCGTGCCAGCACCGCGCAGAAAAACCGCGCCTTGCAGGCGGCTGCCAATGCGCTGGACGCTGCCCGCGCCGAGCTGACGGCGGCCAATGAACAGGATTTGGCCGCGGGCCGCGCCAATGGTCTTGAACCGGCCTTGCTCGAACGCCTGGCGCTGACCCCGGAGCGCATCGACGGCATGATCGTCGGCCTGCGCCAAGTGGCGGCGTTGCCCGATCCGGTCGGCGCGATTCGCGACATGAGCTTTCGGCCATCGGGCATTCAAGTCGGCAAGATGCGCGTGCCGTTGGGCGTGATTGGGATCATCTACGAATCGCGTCCCAACGTGACCATCGACGCCGCCAGCCTGTGCCTGAAGTCCGGTAACGCGACCATCCTGCGCGGCGGTTCCGAGGCGATTCATTCCAACCGCGCCATTGCCGCCTGCATCCAGCGCGGTCTGGCCGAAGCCGAATTGCCGGCCGCCGTGGTGCAAGTGGTCGAAACCACCGACCGTGCCGCCGTTGGCGCGCTGATCAGCATGCCCGAGTACGTCGACGTGATCGTGCCGCGCGGCGGCAAAGGCCTGATCGAGCGCGTCAGCCGTGACGCCCGCGTGCCGGTGATCAAGCACCTGGACGGCATCTGCCACGTTTACGTCAGTGCCCACGCCGATCTGGCGAAAGCCCAGCGCATCGCCTTCAACGCCAAGACTTACCGGTATGGCATCTGCGGTGCGATGGAGACGCTGCTGGTGGATCAAACCGTTGCGAAAGATTTCCTGCCGTCGATGGCTGCCCAGTTCCGCGAAAAAGGCGTCGAGCTGCGCGGTTGCGAGCGCACACGGGCGATCATCGATGCCGCAGCGGCGACGGAAGAAGACTGGAACACCGAATACCTGGCGCCGATCTTGTCGATTCGCGTGGTCGACGGGCTGGACCAGGCCATCGACCACATCAATCACTACGGCTCTCACCACACCGACTCGATCGTCAGCGAAAACCTCGCCGACACCCGGCGTTTTGTCGCCGAAGTCGATTCGTCATCGGTGATGATCAACACGCCGACCTGTTTCGCCGATGGCTTTGAATACGGATTGGGTGCCGAGATTGGCATTTCTACTGATAAGCTGCACGCCCGCGGCCCGGTGGGTCTCGAAGGGCTGACCTGCGAGAAGTACATCGTGGTCGGTGATGGCCAGTTGCGCGGTCAGGCGTCGGTCTGACTTGGGCGACCTCGACCCGATAGCCCAAGTGACTGCCAACGCGCCGCAACCTCGGCGCATTGGCGTACTGGGCGGGACTTTCGACCCGGTGCACATCGGCCATTTGCGCGGTGCGCTGGAAGTCGCCGAATCGCTGGCGCTGGATGAGCTGCGACTGACACCCAGTGCCAGGCCGCCTCATCGGGATACGCCGCAGGTCTCGGCGCAGGACCGTCTGGCGATGGTCGAGTGCGCGGTGGCCGGTGTGGCACCGTTGGTGGTGGACGCCCGCGAATTGCAGCGGGACAAACCGTCCTACACCATCGACACCCTGGAGCTGATGCGCGCCGAGTTGGCCGCCGAAGACCAGGTTTTTCTACTTTTGGGCTGGGACGCATTTTGCGGCCTGCCCACTTGGCACCGCTGGGAAGAGTTGCTCCAGCATTGCCACATCCTGGTGTTGCAACGCCCGGATGCCGACAGCGAACCGCCGGATGCCTTGCGCAATCTGTTGGCGGCACGCTCGGTGAGCGACCCGCTGGCCCTCAAAGGGCCGAGCGGACAGATTGCATTCGTCTGGCAGACACCGCTCGCGGTATCCGCCACCCAGATCCGTCAACTGCTGGCCAGCGGTAAGTCGGTACGTTTCCTGGTGCCCGACGCGGTCCTGGCCTACATCGATGCGCACGGACTTTACCGTGCGTCGAACTGAAAAAGGGCGCGCTTCAAAACACGTGAACCCGTGAACCGAAGCGCCCGAACATACGAGCAAAACGAGTTTTATATGACTGACAAAGACGTATCCAAAGTGAAGCGCAAAGGCACGTTCAAGAGCGCCCCGCTGCCAGTAGAGGCCCCGACCGGGCCGGAGCTGCGCGGTGAAGAGCTGGTCAAGGTTGCCGTGGCAGCCCTGGAAGACGTGAAGGGCCAGGATATCCAGGTCATCGACGTTCGTGAAAAGCAGAGCATCACTGACTTCATGATCATCGCCACTGGTACTTCCAATCGCCAGATCGGCGCGATGCTGGACAAGGTCCGCGAAGCCGTCAAAGCCCTGGGCGTCAAGCCATTGGGTGAAGAAGGCAAGGGCGACAGCGACTGGGTGTTGCTGGATATGGACGACGTGATCGTGCACATGATGACTGCTTCGGCTCGTCAGTTTTACGACCTCGAGCGTCTGTGGTCCGGTGCAGAACAGAGCCGTGCTCTGAACGCGGCTCACCACAGCCCGGAAAACACCCATGAGCACTTCATCAAGCTCAACAAAGACCAGCAGTAAGGGACCGCTGTGCGACTGCGACTGATCGCCGTCGGTTCACGCATGCCCAAATGGGTGGAAGAAGGCTGGCATGAATATGCCAAGCGTCTTCCGTCCGAGCTGGCGCTGGAACTGGTGGAAATTCCGCTCAATACGCGTGGCAAGAATGCCGACGTGGCGCGCTTCATCCGTCAGGAAGGCGAAGCCATGCTGGCGAAAGTCGGGCCGAATGAGCGTGTCGTCACGCTGGAAGTCCACGGCAAACCCTGGAGCACCGAGCAGTTGGCGGTCGAACTCGATCGCTGGCGGCTGGACTCGCGCACGGTGAATTTCATGGTCGGCGGCCCCGAAGGGCTGGCGCCGGAAGTCTGCGCGCGGGCCGATCAGCGCTGGTCGTTGTCGCCGTTGACGTTGCCGCACCCGTTGGTGCGGATCCTGATCGGCGAACAGCTGTATCGTGCCTGGACAGTCCTGTCCGGCCACCCTTACCACAAGTAGTTCTGCCCTCATGTCCCAGCCGATCCGCATCAAGGACCACGAAAAAGACGCCCGTCTGGTGCGGGGCCGCGTCGTGTTCGGGGCTATTGCGGTGGTCGTGCTGATCTGTGTGCTGATCGCGCGGTTGTATTTCCTGCAGGTGATTCAGTACGAGTACCACTCGACCCTGTCGGAAAACAACCGCGTCCACGTGCAGCCGATTCCGCCGACTCGCGGCTTGATCTTCGACCGTAATGGCGTGGTGGTGGCTGATAACCGGCCAAGCTTCAGCCTGAGCATGACCCGCGAGCGCTCCGGCGACTGGCAGCAAATACTCGACGTGATCGTCGAAGTGCTGGAGCTGACGCCCGAGGATCGGGTGATCTTCGAGAAACGCATGCGTCAGGGCCGTCGGCCGTTCGAGCCGGTGCCGATCCTGTTCGAGCTGACCGAAGAGCAGATCGCCCGGATCGCCGTGAACCAGTTCCGTTTGCCAGGCGTGGAAGTGGTTGCGCAATTGGTGCGGCATTACCCGCAGGGCGCGCACTTTGCGCACTCGGTCGGGTACATGGGGCGGATCAACGAGAAAGAGCTGAAATCGCTTGATCCGGTCAATTACAGCGGCACCCACCACATCGGCAAGACCGGCATCGAGCGCTTCTACGAGCCCGAGCTGCACGGCCAGGTGGGTTACGAGGAAGTTGAAACCAACGCTCGGGGCCGCGTCTTGCGGGTGCTCAAGCGTACCGATCCGATTCCCGGCAAGGACATCGTCCTGAGCCTGGACATCAAATTGCAGGAAGCCGCCGAAGCGGCGCTCGGCGGACGCCGTGGCGCGGTGGTGGCGCTGGACCCGAAAACCGGCGAAGTCCTGGCGATGGTCAGCCAGCCGAGTTTCGACCCGAACCTGTTCGTCACCGGCATCAGTTTCAAGGCTTATTCCGAACTGCGCGATTCCATCGACCGGCCGCTGTTCAACCGCGTGCTGCGCGGTCTGTACCCGCCAGGCTCGACCATCAAGCCGGCGGTGGCGATTGCCGGCCTGGATTCGGGCGTGGTCACGGCCTCGACCCGAGTCTTCGACCCCGGTTACTACCAACTGCCCAACTACGATCACAAATACCGAAACTGGAACCGTACCGGCGACGGCTACGTGGACCTGGACACGGCGATCATGCGTTCCAACGACACCTACTTCTACGACCTGGCCCACAAGCTGGGGATTGATCGGTTGTCGTCGTACCTCGGCAAGTTCGGCATCGGCCAGAAGGTCTCGCTGGACATGTTCGAAGAGTCGCCGGGTTTGATGCCGTCCCGCGAATGGAAACGTGCAACGCGCCGTCAGGCCTGGTTCCCGGGCGAAACGCTGATTCTGGGGATCGGTCAGGGCTACATGCAGTCCACGCCGTTGCAGTTGGCCCAGGCCACGGCGCTGGTGGCCAACAAAGGCATCTGGAACCGTCCGCACCTGGCCAAGACCGTTGAGGGCGAACGACCGAAGGATGAAAATCCGATGCCGGACATCGTTCTGCGCGATCCGTCCGACTGGACCAAGGTCAACCATGGCATGCAGCAGGTCATGCACGGTGCTCGCGGTACGGCGCGCAAGGCCGCCATCGGTGCGCAATACCGGATCGCCGGCAAAAGTGGTACCGCCCAGGTGGTCGCGATCAAGCAGGGCGAGAAGTACGACCGCTCCAAGGTTCAGGAGCGCCACCGCGACCACGCCTTGTTCGTCGGCTTCGCCCCGGCCGACAACCCGCAAATCGTGGTGTCGGTGATGGTCGAGAACGGCGAGTCCGGTTCCGGCGTCGCCGCGCCTGTGGTTCGTCAAATCATGGACGCCTGGCTTCTGGACCAGGACGGTCGGTTGAAGGCCGAGTACGCCAGCCCTATCAGCCCGGAGGCTACGGCCCGTGAAGAGTAATTTCGATCGCATCCTCTCCAGTGAGGATGTGATGCGTCGCCGTGCGACGCTGTTGCAACGCATGCACATCGACGGCCCGTTGCTGATCCTGTTGCTGACCCTCGCCGCCGGTAGCCTGTTCGTGTTGTATTCGGCCAGTGGCAAGAGCTGGGACTTGCTGGCCAAGCAAGCGACCTCGTTTGGCATCGGCCTGGTGTCGATGATCGTCATCGCCCAGTTCGAGCCGCGCTTCATGGCCCGTTGGGTGCCGGTCGGTTATGTACTCGGCGTGCTGTTGCTGGTGGTGGTGGACGTCATGGGCCACAACGCCATGGGCGCCACGCGCTGGATCAACATCCCCGGCGTGATCCGCTTCCAGCCTTCGGAATTCATGAAGATCCTGATGCCGGCGACCATCGCCTGGTATCTGTCCAAACGCACGTTGCCGCCGCAGCTCAAGCACGTCGGGGTCAGCCTGTTCCTGATTGGCTTGCCGTTCATCCTGATCGTGCGTCAGCCCGACCTCGGCACCTCGCTGCTGATTCTCGCGGGCGGCGCCTTCGTGCTGTTCATGGGCGGCCTGCGATGGCGCTGGATCCTCAGCGTGCTGGCGGCTGCGGTGCCGGTGGCCGTGGCGATGTGGTTCTTCATCATGCACGACTACCAGAAACAGCGAATCCTGACGTTTCTCGACCCGGAAAGCGATCCGTTGGGCACGGGCTGGAACATCATTCAGTCAAAAGCCGCCATCGGTTCTGGCGGCGTGTTCGGCAAGGGCTGGCTGCTGGGCACCCAGTCGCACCTGGACTTCCTGCCGGAAAGCCACACCGACTTCATTATTGCGGTACTGGGCGAAGAGTTCGGCCTGGTCGGCATTTGCGCCTTGCTGCTGATTTACCTGCTGTTGATCGGTCGCGGGCTGGTGATTACCGCCCAGGCCCAGACATTGTTCGGCAAATTGCTCGCGGGCAGCCTCACCATGACGTTTTTTGTTTACGTTTTCGTCAACATCGGTATGGTCAGTGGCCTGTTGCCGGTTGTGGGGGTGCCGTTGCCGTTTATTAGCTACGGAGGAACTTCGCTGGTGACGCTACTGTCAGCGTTTGGGGTTTTGATGTCGATCCATACCCATCGCAAGTGGATCGCACAGGTTTGAATAAGGTGAAGATTTCAATGCAAGTAATGCGTGGCTGGGCGACTCGAAACGCGCCGTGGGTCGGCCTGGTAAGCATCCTTGGCACAACGCAGGAAGCGTTGGCCGGCGATTACGAAGGCTCACCCCAGGTGGCCGAATTCGTCGGTGAAATGACCCGCGACTACGGTTTCGCCGGTGAACAGCTGATGGGCGTGTTCCGCGAGGCCGAGCGCAAGCAGTCGATTCTGGACGCGATTTCCAAACCCGCCGAGCGGGTCAAGCAGTGGAACGAATACCGCCCGATGTTCATCACCGACGCGCGCATCGCCCGCGGTGTGGATTTCTGGCGTCAGCACGAAGCGGTGCTGGCCCGCGCCGAACAGGAATACGGCGTGCCGGCCCAGGTAATCGTCTCGATCATCGGCGTTGAGACCTTTTTCGGCCGTAATACCGGGAATTTCCGGGTGATCGATGCCTTGTCGACGCTGGGTTTCGACTATCCTCCCCGTGCCGAGTTTTTCCGCAAGGAATTGCGTGAATTCCTGTTGCTGGCCCGCGAAGAACAGGTCGATCCGTTGACCCTCAAAGGCTCTTACGCCGGCGCCATGGGCCTGCCACAGTTCATGCCGAGCAGTTTTCGTGCGTATGCGGTGGACTTCGACGGCGACGGCCACATTAATATCTGGACCAATCCGGACGATGCCATTGGCAGCGTCGCCAGCTATTTCAAACGTCACGGCTGGGTCGCGGGTGAACCGGTGGTCAGTCGCGCCGACGTGCGAGGCGATCAGGTTGATGAAGGTTTGACCACGGGCATCGAACCGACTAAAACCGTCGGAGAGTTGCGAGCGTTGGGGTGGTCGAGTCATGATGCGCTGCGCGATGATATGCCGGTCACGGCTTTCCGACTGGAAGGTGACAAAGGCCCCGAGTACTGGATGGGTCTGAAGAATTTCTACGCGATCACGCGTTATAACCGCAGCGTGATGTACGCCATGGCCGTACATCAACTGTCTGAACAGCTGGTCCAAGCACGGGGCGTCAAGTAATGCGGGCATTGCCTATGAATAAACCCCTGAAGCTCATGGCTTTCGCCGCGCTGGCGGTGTTGGTCGCCAGTTGTTCGACCAGCCGCGCGCCGGCCCAGAAATCGTCCTCCACCGCTGTGCGCTCGGTGCCGGGGCTGGACATCAACCGCGCCCACAAAGATGGCGCACCGTGGTGGGACGTCGACGTATCGCGCATCCCGGATGCCACGCCAACCCTGCACACTGGCCCTTATAAAGCCAACCCGTACACCGTGCTCGGCAAGACTTACTTCCCGCTGCAAGAATCCAAGACCTATGTCGCTTCCGGCACGGCGTCCTGGTACGGCACCAAGTTTCACGGCCAGAACACCGCCAACGGCGAGGTCTATGACCTGTATGGCATGAGCGCCGCGCACAAGACTTTACCGCTGCCCAGTTACGTTCGGGTGACCAACCTGGACAACAACAAGAGCGTGATCCTGCGGGTCAACGACCGTGGCCCGTTCTACTCCGACCGCATCATCGACTTGTCTTACGCCGCCGCCAAAAAACTCGGTTACGCCGAAATCGGCACGGCGCGGGTCAAGGTTGAAGGTATCGACCCGCAAACGTGGTGGGCTGCCAAAGGCCGTCCGGCGCCTTTGATGCTCAACGAGCCACAAGTAGCGCAGAATGCCGCGCCGACGATCACCGCTTCGGCGGGTACCGTCGAGCAATGGACGCCACCGCCGCAGCAACACGCCGCGGCCGTTGTGCCTGTGCAGATCGATGCAAAAAAAAACGCTTCTGTACCAGCCTCTGGCCAGTATCTGCAGGTGGGCGCGTTCGCCAACCCGGACGCTGCAGAACTCCTGAGATCGAAGTTGAGCGGGATGGTGAGCGCACCGGTGTTCATCAGCTCGATCGTGCGCAACCAACAAACACTGCATCGGGTGCGCCTGGGGCCGATCGGTTCTCAGGGTGAAATCCAGCAAGTGCAGAACAGCGTGCGAATGGCCAATCTCGGTTCACCGAGTCTGGTCACCGCCGAGTAACACGTAGTACTTGATTGACGGTTCGCTTGCGATTTGGGGGGTGAACCTGGTTGTTGGCTCGTGAAGAACAAAAGCCCGGCAAGGGTTACAGAGTGAACGACTGAACACGCGATGGCCCGTAGAAAGCCATCTGATTAGTTTTGCCTTCAAGGCAGTTTCCATTAGCGATTTCGAGAGACGGATGAACATCACCACCTTTGCCAAACGCCTGTTCCTGCTAGTCCCGCTGCTCCTCTCGCCAGCCGCGTTCGCGGTCGAGATGATGCCGTCGCCACCACAACTGGCCGCTAAAGCCTATGTGCTCATGGATGCCAGCAGCGGCAACGTGCTGGTCGAGAACAACGGTGACCAGCGTCTGCCGCCCGCCAGCCTGACCAAGCTGATGACCGCCTACATTGCGACCCTGGAAATCCGTCGCGGCCAGATCGGCGAAAACGATCCGGTGACTGTCAGCGAAAACGCCTGGCGTACCGGCGGTTCGCGGATGTTCATCAAGGTCGGCTCGCAGGTAACGGTCAGCGACCTGCTGCACGGCATCATCATTCAGTCGGGTAACGACGCCAGCGTTGCGCTCTCCGAGCACATCGCCGGCAGCGAAGACGCCTTCGCCGACATGATGAACAAAACCGTGGCCGACCTGGGCATGACCAACAGCCACTTCATGAACCCGACCGGTCTGCCGAACCCTGAGCACTACTCATCGGCGCACGACATGGCGGTGCTGGCTCGCGCGATCATCCACGAAGACCCGGCTCACTACGCGATCTACTCGCAGAAAGAGTTCTTCTGGAACGGCATCAAGCAACCTAACCGTAACCTGCTGCTGTGGCGCGACAAGACCGTCGACGGTCTGAAAACCGGCCACACCGACGAAGCCGGCTACTGCATGGTGTCTTCGGCCGTTCGTGACGGCATGCGCCTGATCGCCGTGGTGTTCGGCACCAGCAGCGAAGTGGCTCGTGCTTCCGAAACCCAGAAGCTGCTGACCTACGGCTTCCGCTTCTTCGAAACCCAGACCTTCTATCAGAAAGGCACCGAGCTGGCTCAGGCGCCTGTCTGGAAAGGCGCGACCAATCAAGTCAAGGCCGGCCTGGCTGAAGACCTGACCATGACCCTGCCAAAAGGCCAGCTGAAGAAGCTCGCCGCCAGCATGACCATGAACCCTCAACTGGTTGCGCCAATCGCCAAGGGCGACGTGATCGGCAAAGTCGAAGTGAAACTGGACGACAAGGTGGTGCACAGCGCTGACCTGATCGCTCTGGACGCGGTCGAGGAGGGTGGTATCTTCCGCCGCATGTGGGATAGCATCCGTCTATTCTTCTACAGCTTGTTCAACTGAATTAGTGTGGACTTGCATGGCCCCGCTCCAAACCGGAACGGGGCCATGTCCGTTGCCACGGCTTACGAGGCCGTTACGCCATGACAGATACCGAAGTAAAGGCGCCAAAGATCGAATTCCCGGCCAATGATTACCCGATCAAAGTGATCGGCGACACCATTGTCGACATCAAGCAAAAGATCATCGACATCGTTAAGAAGCACGCGACGATCAATGATGAAAAAGTGGACGAACGCCAGAGCAGCAACGGCAAGTACACCACCATCCAGCTGCACATCATCGCCACCGGTCAAGACCAGCTGTACGACATCAACAGCGAGCTGCGGGCTACCGGTTTCGTCCACATGGTGTTGTGATGCCTGGCACGCTGGGCTTTCGCGAGCTCGGCCAGATGGCTTACGAGCCGGTCTGGCACGCCATGCAGCGCTTCACCAATGAACGTGGCACTGACGCCGCGGACGAGATCTGGCTGGTGGAACACCCTCCGGTGTTCACCCAGGGGCAGGCCGGCAAAGCCGAGCACCTGTTGCTGCCGGGTGATATTCCGGTGGTGCAGGTCGATCGCGGTGGTCAGGTGACTTATCACGGCCCCGGCCAGTTGGTGGCCTATCTGTTGCTGGATGTGCGCAAACTGGGTTTCGGCGTGCGTGACCTGGTTAGCCGCATGGAGCATTGCCTGATCGAGTTGCTGGCCAGTTACGGCGTCACGGCGGCGGCCAAGCCCGATGCGCCGGGTGTCTACGTCGACGGGGCGAAAATCGCCTCGCTGGGTTTGCGGATCCGCCACGGTTGCTCCTTTCATGGCCTGGCCCTGAACGTGGACATGAACCTGGAACCGTTTCGACGGATTAATCCCTGCGGTTACGCCGGGCTGGCAATGACCCAGCTCCGCGATCACGCAGGATCGATTGAATTTGCCGAGGTAAGTGCCCGGCTGCGCGCGCAGCTCGTCAAACACCTCGACTATGCTGAGCAGACGACCCTAACGGGCGGAATCGACTGATATGACTACTGATGCAGTGCAAACCATGATCCCGACGCTTGATGTCACCGAGCGTCCGGCCCCGCGTGCCAAGGTTGAAGCCGGCGTCAAGCTGCGCGGCGCCGAGAAGGTTGCACGTATCCCGGTGAAGATCATTCCGACCACCGAACTGCCGAAGAAACCCGACTGGATTCGCGTGCGTATCCCGGTGTCCCCGGAAGTCGACCGCATCAAGGCCCTGCTGCGCAAACACAAACTGCACAGCGTCTGCGAAGAAGCGTCCTGCCCGAACCTGGGCGAGTGTTTCTCCGGCGGCACCGCGACCTTCATGATCATGGGTGACATTTGCACCCGTCGTTGCCCGTTCTGCGATGTCGGCCACGGTCGTCCGAAACCACTGGACGTCAATGAGCCGCAAAGCCTGGCCATCGCCATTGCCGATCTGAAACTGAAATACGTGGTGATCACGTCGGTTGACCGCGACGACCTGCGCGACGGCGGTGCCCAGCACTTCGCCGACTGCATCCGCGAAATCCGCAAGCTGTCGCCGAACGTGCAACTCGAAACCCTGGTCCCGGATTACCGTGGCCGCATGGACGTGGCGCTGGAAATCACCGCCGCCGAGCCGCCAGACGTCTTCAACCACAACCTGGAAACCGTACCGCGCCTGTACAAGGCTGCGCGTCCGGGATCGGACTACCAGTGGTCGCTGACCCTGCTGCAACGCTTCAAGCAGATGATGCCGCACATTCCAACCAAATCCGGGCTGATGCTGGGCCTGGGCGAAACCGACGAAGAAGTGATCGAAGTCATGAAGCGCATGCGCGAACACGACATCGACATGCTGACCCTGGGCCAGTACCTGCAACCGTCCCGCAGCCACTTGCCGGTGCAGCGTTTCGTGCACCCGGACACCTTCGCCTGGTTCGCCGAGGAAGGCTACAAGATGGGCTTCAAAAACGTCGCATCGGGCCCGCTGGTGCGTTCTTCGTACCACGCCGACGAGCAGGCGAAGCTGGTCAAGGCTGAGCTGATGTCGTCCTTGTGATTGACCGATGAAACAAAAGACGCCCGCATGGCTTTTCAGGCCTCGCGGGCGTTTTTTTGCCATGACCACGTCCACGGCGGTTTTTCCTGCAATGCGCGACGCCAATACCCCCCTTCTGTTTATGTTCGTTCCTGACTACTGTGTGCTGAAGCTTTCGCGCGGGGAGATTCATGGATGACTGTTCGACCGACTCACACGCTTTACCCTCATAAACCGGTGCCGGCCTTGCCGTCGCAAGGCTTGATCGGCGTGATTGCGCCTGCCGGGCCCGCCGGGCTGGACACCGACAAAGCCATCGCCTGGATGCGCGCGCGTGGTTATGCGCTGCGGGTGTTTCCAGGTGTTTACGAGAAAGACGGCTACCTGGCCGGTAGCGACGATGTGCGCCTCAACGATTTGCATGGGGCGTTCGCCGACACTGAAGTTGACGCGATCATCTGTCTGCGGGGCGGTTATGGCACGCCGCGTCTGCTCGACCGTATCGATTTCGAGTTGCTGCAAAACAACGCCAAGCCATTCATCGGCTACAGCGACATCACGGCGCTGCACGTGGCGATCAGCCGTTATGCGGGTTTTGTCACTTTCCACGGTCCGCTGCTTAATGCAGACCTGCTGGGGGACAAGCAGCAGCCAACCGAATCATCGTTCTTCAATATGCTGCGGGGGCAGGTCAAGGCGGGCAGCGTCCTGACGCACCCGACGGCTTACCCATTGACCACCATCGAGCCCGGAATCGCTCACGGGCGTTTGCTGGGGGGCAATCTGTCGATCATTGCCGCGACCATGGGCACGCCCTACGAGATGGACGCCGAGGGCGTCATCCTGTTCATCGAGGACGTCAACGAGCCGCTGTATCGCATTGATCGCCTGCTGACCCATCTGCGCCTGGCGGGCACGCTGCCCAAGCTGCGCGCAGTTCTGGTGGGCGATGTCGCGGGGGTTGATCCGGGCGCGCTGGAGCGACTGCTCAAGCAAACCTTCGAGCCGTTGCGGATTCCGGTACTGGCCGGCTGGCGCAGTGGGCATTGCGACCCGAACCTGACGTTGCCGATGGGCGCGCTGGTCCGGCTGGATGCGGGGAAGAAGGAATTGGTGCTGGAGCAGGATGTGGTGCTCAAGGGGTAGATATTTAGCGGCTGATAGTCAGTCTTCGCGAGCTGCTCCCACAGGTTTTGTGTCGTTTCACAAATCCAGTGTGGGAGCACTTGCTCGCGAAGGCGGCAGTCGCCATCCGGCTAACTATCGGCTGCGCAAACCTTCCAGCAATTTGTGCGTCGGATACCCATCCGCCGGCCAGCCGAACGACTGCTGTGCACTGCGGATCGCCTTGCGCGTGTTGGCGCCGATGATCCCGTCAGCGGTGCCCGCATCGTAGTGCTGGGCGCTCAACAGGTTTTGCAGTTCAATTCGCTCGCTACGGCTCAACGGCAGATCATCTTTGGGCCAGTCGCCGCTAATCAAACCCGCGCCGCTAAAGCGTTCGGACAACAGACTCACGGCCAATGCATAGGACGAAGAGTTGTTGTACTTGAGGATTGCGCGAAAGTTATCCAGGACCAGAAACGCCGGGCCACGGTAGCCGGCCGGCAGCAGCAGGGCGGCCGACAAGTGTTCCGAGCCTGCGGGAACCTGCGCGCCATTGGGCAGCGAGACGCCCAGTTGCAGCCATTCGGCAACGCTCTTGCGAATCGTGCCATCGGCCAGCACGTAGTTGAAACTGCCTGGTAACTGCACTTCAAAGCCCCACGGCTGGCCTTTCTGCCAGCCGGAGCTTTGCAGGTAATGCGCGGTGGACGCTAATGCGTCGGCCGGGCTGCCCCAGATGTCGCGGCGACCGTCGCCATCGAAATCCACTGCGTGGGTGTTGTAAGTGGTCGGGATGAACTGGGTCTGGCCCATGGCGCCCGCCCACGAACCGAGCATTTTCTGAGGCTCGATATCGCCCTGTTGCAGGATCTGCAACGCGGCAATCAGTTGCGCGTGGGCAAAACCCGGACGCCGACCTTCATAGGCGAGCGTTGCCAGGGAGCTGATCACGGATTTGCTGCCCTGGAACTGACCGAAATTACTCTCCATGCCCCACACCGCGACCAAGGCCTGACGGTCGACGCCGTAGCGTTGCTCGATGCTTTGCAGGATGTCGGCGTACTGGCTGACCAGCGCCTGGCCTTTGCGAACCCGCAACGGCGACAAGGCGCCGTCGAGGTATTCCCACACCGGGCGCGAAAATTCAGGCTGGCTGCGGTCGGCGCGAATCACGCTCGGGTCGAGGCTGACACCGGCGAAGGCGCGGTCAAACACATCGGCGCGGATACCGGCGGCCAGAGCGTCCTTGCGGAAACCGGCCTGCCATTCGGCGAAGGTCTGGGTAGGCTGGATATCGAGGTCATCACCGGTCGGCACCACGGGCGGAATGATCGCCGGGGCAGTCGTGACGGGGAGGCTCTGAAGCGGTTGGGCGTCGGCGGCGGTCGGTTTTTCCGCGCAGGCGACAAGCAAGATGAGGCTGGAGGCAGCAATCAATTGGCGAAGGTGCCAACGACGGGAAAGACAAAGGGGCATGCACAGGTCCAGGGAATACGAATCAGGTGCAGACCTTAACATGCCTTCTGAAAGAAGCGGTTGCCTGCCAAGCTTTTGCACGGTGACTTAATCAGCCGGCTGATCAACTTACGCTCATTTTATTGGCTCTTCTACTGTCAGATATGACAGCTATCTTGCTCGTCTCGCGTGGGTGTTGAATGGCCGTGTGCGAGTTTTAGCCAAACAACACATGCGCCTGATCCCTTGATAGCGAGTACCGAAATGAAAAAATCACTGGCCTTGCTCATGGCCTTTTTATTAGCGGGTTGCTCATTAACTCATCCTGGGCTTGAGCAGAAAGCCGAAGACACCCCGGTAACCACACGAACTGTGACAACGGACGCAGCTTCGAATGCCTCCGCAACCAATGTTCCCACGGCTCTGACCGGAGCACAGGTTGCTGCCGAGCTGCAAAAACGCTACAGAGATACGCGCGATAACTGCGGGTCGGCCTCTACGCCGGCGTTTCTGTGCACTGGGTTGCTTATTCGCGGGACAGAAGCCTCGACCGAATTTGATGCGTGGAACCCAAGCCCGACGTCGATTAAAAATGGCGGAGTGTCGTTTACCTACCTGCGCTCGGACTACAAGGTAAAACGGCTGGCCTACACCTACGACAGTGGCTTTATTTTTTATCCGATCCTCAGCACTCCAGCGGGGAAGCTGAATATAGAAATATTGTGTTTCTTTCCGGTGGATGGTTCCTCTAACGCCCGGCCAAATGGTGGCTGTGGCGAACATCCGAGATACCCGACGGTTAGTCGCAGTTGCGAGGAGCAGAATCCGATAATCGATACGGCGGCGAAGTGGGTGGCGAAATATCGTAAGGATATTGCTGATGGGCGTAACCCGTATGAAGCCATGTGTTCGTTCAATGTTCGCGACGGCGTAAACAACGCTGCGGCGGCCCGATTCCTGGAGGGGATGCGTGCCGGACGACTGATTTCACCTGATGCTTTTAATACTCCAAACGATACGAAGCTAAAAACCTGGGCACAAAACATCCCTGCTCAGTTGCCAATCGAGGCGTTTTTCTACACCAAGGCATCGGGGTTGGCAGGCGCACAGTTTTATCAAAGGCGTTTTCGGGGATTAACCGGAGCCACGCTGCCGATTATTTATATCCCATTGCCTCAAACGTTGGAGCAGTCAGCCACTTTTACATTCCGCGCAGCTGATCAAACCTTGTAGCCATTGGGAATAGGGGAGGGGGAATCGAGAAGGTGGTTCGGCGGGGGGAGTTTCAAGCAGCCAGAAAGTAAGAAGCCTCCCAGCTATTAGACTGGAAGGCTTCGCGGCGGTAGCTGCCTTTGCCCTTGCCGGCGGGTTCCTGACGGCTGCGGAACAGTGGCTGGGCGATGATGGATTTGGCCTTGTTGGGGCCACGCTTGGATGGCTTTTTGCTCATGATCGGATCTCACAGACAGATGGATTTTGCGCGGGAAATAATCTGCCGAACTTCGGGTTCTGTCTATAGGAATGATGGATGTGAAACGTGTAGGAAAAAAATCAAAATCTACTCGGCAGGCAGCGACAACCTTTGCCCGGCCATCAACAACGACAATCGACTCAAACTCATCCATGGCGAACCAGCGGCCTGGCCTTTGATTTGCGCGTCGATACGCTGCGCTTCCAGCAATAACTGCGCCCAGCGTTGCGCCGAATAGCGTTGCAGCGCTTTGCTCATCAGCGGTTTGCGCTTGTCCCAGACCGGCGGTCGGGCCGAGCTGAAGGCTTTGTCCAGCGGTACACCCTGGCTGAATTGCAACGAAAGGTTGGCCAGCAGGCGCAGTTCCCGGGCCAGCGCCCAGAGAATCACTGGCGGTTCGACGCCTTCACCGCGCAACCCTTCAAGCATGCGCAGGGCGTGGGCGGCTTCCCCGTTGAGGATCGCATCGGTCAGGCCAAACACATCGAAGCGCGCACTGTCGGCCACGGCCGCTTGCACGGTTTCGAGGGTGATCTGCCCGCCTTCAGCCATTAGCTTGAGCTTTTCGATTTCCTGGGCGGCGGCCAGCAAGTTGCCTTCAACCCGCGCGGCAATCAGTTCAACAGCGTCCTGGCTGGCGGACAGCCCGGCCTGGGACAAGCGCTGACGGATCCAGCTCGGCAACTGATTGGCATCCACCGGCCAGATTTGCACAAATTGAGTGTGCTGGCCTTCGACCAGTGCCTTGCCCCATTTGGTTTTCTGCGCGCTGCCATCCAGCTTGGGCAGGCTGATCAACAGCACCGTGTCTTCGGCCGGACGCGAGCAGTATTCCATGAGCGCCGCGGCGCCTTTGTCTCCGGGTTTGCCAGAGGGCAGACGCAATTCCAGCAGGCGCTTTTCGGCGAACAACGACATGCTCGCGCCAGCCTGCAACAGCGTTCCCCAGTCGAAATTGGCGTCGGCGGCAAACACCTGGCGCTCGTCGAAACCCTGCTGGCGGACGGCGGCGCGGATGGCGTCGGCGGCTTCCTGACACAGCAGCGGGTCATCGCCACTGACGATGTAGACCGGCGCGAGTGTGCCTTGCAGGTGTTTAGCGAGTTGGGCGGGGGCGAGTTTCATAAGAAAGGGCAAACGGGGCGCCTGAGCGCCCCGTAAGTCTTATTGCTGGGGAATATCGACAGGCGACTGACGCGGCGTTTCCGCTTCAGCCTTCTGCGCTGCTTCCAATGCCTGGGCGTCGGCCTTGGCCTTGGCGTCAGCAGTCTGTTGCAGTTGGTCCAGATGGGCTGGAGTCAGCTGCTGCAGACGCAGCATCATGCGTTGCACCAGTTCGCGACGGGTTTCGGCGCGGGCCGTATTGGCTTCCTGGTCGGATCCCACCAGGTTGTTGCCGTCGTGGAGAAAGATTTTCTGCACTTCGATCTTGTCGCTCAGCAGCGGCAGATCATTCGCGCCACGGATGTCGTAGTTCAGGACGGTGGTCACCTGATACTCGCCAGTGCGGCCGGCACCGGCGTAGCTGAGGATGCGCTGGCTTTCCTGCTGATCGGTCAGGACCAGCTTGTACGGTGCGCCGGCAATGACCTTGACGCCGCTGCTTTCCAGAACCTGACGCAATTGCGTCACGGTCTCGCCGTAGGCATTACGGGCACTCAGGTCGAGTTCCTTGATTGTCAGTTCAGTGCTGCCAGTGCCGCGCAGCTGGAAACCGCAGGCGCTCAACAGGACGGCGAGGCCCATCACCAGCAGATTGCGTTTGATCATCTTGTTGCTCCCCTTGAAACCAGGTGGGCCGACCGTGCGGCCCGAAAGGTTTTACTCGGCGCCAGGCTCACCTGGCGCCTGATCCAATTAGCTGGCGACGATATTGACCAGTTTCCCGGGCACTACGATCACTTTACGAATAGTCAGGCCGTCGACGAAGCGCAGCACGTTCTCGTTGGCCCGTGCGGCCGCTTCAACTTCTTCGCGGCTGGCGCTGGCCGGCATTTCGATGTGCCCGCGCAGCTTGCCGTTGACCTGAATAACCAGTTGCAGGCTGTCCTGCACCAACGCGCTCTCGTCCAGCACCGGCCAGCCCGCGTCGATCACCGGGTCGGCATGACCCAGTTGATTCCACAGCTCATGGCTGATGTGCGGCGTAATCGGCGCCAGCAGCAGCGTGACGGTTTCGAGACCTTCCTGAATCAGTGCTCGATCCTTTCCGGTGCCTTGCGGGGCTTTTTCCAGCACGTTCATCAGCGTCATCACCTGGGCGATGGCGGTGTTGAATTTGTGGTTCTGGCCGACGTCGTGGCTGGCCTGCTTGATGGCCTGGTGGATCGAACGGCGAATGACTTTCTGCTCGTCGTTCAGGCCGGCGACGTCCAGTTTGCCCGGCAGGCCCTGAGTCACGTGCGCTTGCGCCAGACGCCAGACGCGCTTGAGGAAACGGTGCGAACCCTCGACGCCGGAGTCGGACCATTCCGCGCTCATGTCGGGTGGCGAGGCGAACATCATGAACAGGCGGCAGGTGTCGGCGCCGAACTGGTCAATCATCGACTGCGGGTCGACGCCGTTGTTCTTCGACTTGGCCATCTTCTCGGTGCCGCCGATTTCCACCGGCAGACCGTCCGCGATCAGCTTGGCGCTGATGACCTTGGCTTTGCTGTCACGCTCAAGTTCTACATCCGCCGGGTTGAACCAGGTGTAGGCGCCATTGGCTTCGCGACGATAGTAAGTCTCGGCGATCACCATGCCTTGGGTCAGCAGGTTCTTGAACGGTTCGTTGGAGCTGACCAGGCCTTCGTCGCGCATCAGCTTGTGGAAGAAGCGGGCGTACAGCAGGTGAAGAATCGCGTGTTCGATACCGCCGATGTACTGATCCACCGGCAACCAGTGGTCGGCCGCGGATTTTTCCACCAGGCCGCCTTCATAGTGCGGCGAAGCGTAGCGGGCGTAATACCACGAGGACTCGACGAAGGTGTCCATGGTGTCGGTTTCGCGCTTGGCCGGTGCGCCGCATTTCGGGCAGTTGCACTCGTAGAACTCGGGCATGCGCGCCAAAGGCGAGCCCGCGCCGTCCGGGACCACGTCTTCCGGCAACACCACCGGCAACTGATCTTCCGGGACCGGCACATCACCGCAGGTGGTGCAGTGGATGATCGGGATCGGGCAGCCCCAGTAGCGCTGACGGCTGATGCCCCAGTCGCGCAGGCGGAACTGGGTGCGCGAGGCACCGAGGTTTTTCTTGATCAGCGCGACTTCCATGGCATCGAAAGCACCTTCGAAGTCGAGGCCGTCGAATTCGCCGGAATTGATCAGCGTGCCATGTTCGTTGTAAGCGTCCTGCCATGGCGACGGGTTGGTGTCGCCGGAACTGGTGCGCACCACGGATTTGATCGGCAGGTTGTACTTGGTGGCGAACTCGAAATCACGTTCGTCGTGCGCCGGTACCGCCATCACCGCGCCGTCGCCGTAATGCATCAGCACATAGTTGGCGACCCACACCGGGAGCTTCTCACCGGTCAGCGGGTGTTCGACGAACAGCGACGTCGGCAGGCCTTTTTTCTCTTGAGTGGCGACGTCGGCTTCGGCGACGCTGCCGCCCTTGCATTCGGCGATGAACGCTTGCAGCTGAGGGTTGTTCTGCGCGGCCAGCGCGGCCAATGGGTGTTCGGCGGCGACGGCGACGTAAGTCGCGCCCATCAGGGTGTCCGGACGGGTGGTGAAGACTTTCAGTACGCCGCTTTCGCCGATGGAATCGACGTTGTACGGGAACTGCACTTCCATCCCGCGGGACTTGCCGATCCAGTTGCGCTGCATGGTCTTGACCTGTTCAGGCCAGCCCGGCAGATCGTCGAGGCTCGACAGCAGTTCATCCGCGTAGGCGGTGATCTTGAAGTAATACATCGGGATTTCGCGCTTTTCGATCAGCGCGCCGGAACGCCAGCCGCGACCGTCGATCACCTGTTCGTTGGCCAGGACGGTCTGGTCGACCGGGTCCCAGTTCACGGTGCCGCTTTTTTTTTGTAGATAACGCCTTTTTCGAACAGGCGAGTGAACAGCCATTGTTCCCAGCGGTAGTAGTCCGGCTTGCAGGTGGTGACTTCGCGGGACCAGTCCACCGCCAGGCTGTCGTGGCGAAGATTTCGCCTTGATGAATCTCAAGCGAGACGTCGTCCACGGCGGTGGTTTCGTCGAACTTCTTCGTCACGCGATCGATTTTCACCAAGACCTTTTTCGGAGCCTGGTGACCTTCAAGAGCCTTCCTGTAAGTGCTGGAGGCATTTGCCATGTGAAACTCCCAACAGGTTTCAGTCGTCGGGCCAACTCGGCCTGACTTAATAGTTGATTGCAAGCCTGAGGCGTACGGTGCCAGTGCGTCAGATCGCTGATCCCCGTGGAGCGAGCTTGTGTGGCGAGGGGGCTTGCCCCCGTTCGATTGCAAAGCAATCGTAAATCCTGTCTTCACTCTCTAATTAAGATCGTAGCGACGGGTTTCAGGGGCGCTTCGCACCCCAACGGGGGCAAGCCCCCTCGCCACAAAAACCTGTTTCCATCCTGGTTTTGCGGTTGATTCTCTGGCCCATACCGCTCGGGCTTATTCGGCGCCGCCGTCCTGGCTGCCTGGTGGTACTTGTTGTTATTGCAGTGTGTTGTGGTCGCGAAGGGCAGGCGCGCAAAGGCACGCCCGCCTGGTTCGCGGGGGCAGTAAATGTTGGGTGTGGGTCAGCGGGTTTTACGTAACGCGGCCCGTTGCCGGCATGCATCGCCGAACGCCTGGAAAATGGCCAGATAGGTCGGGTTCGACTGCACCTGCCATTCCGGGTGCCACTGCACGCCGACGGCAAACGCCGGGCTGTGGTCCACTGAAATCGCCTCGATCAAACCGTCCGGTGCAATCGCTTCGGCGCGCAGGCCGGACGCGAGGCGGTCGATGCCCTGGCTGTGAATCGAGTTGACCTTGAACTCGGCCGGCAACGCCAGGGCTTCAAACACGCCCCCCGGTTGCACGGTGACCGCATGCGCCGGTGCGTATTGCACCGCCAGCTCCGGGCTGTCCGCTTCACGGTGATCGAGCATGCCCGGCAGTTCATGCACCTTCTGATGCAGGCTGCCGCCGAACGCCACGTTCATTTCCTGGAAGCCACGGCAAATGCCCAGCACCGGAACGCCCGCCGCAATCGCTGCACGTAATAAAGGAAGGGTGGTGGCGTCTCGCGCCGGATCGTGATCGGTGCCCGGAGCGCTGGCGGGGCCTTGATAGTGGAAGGGTTCCACATTCGACGGCGAGCCGGTCAGCAACAGACCATCAAGGTGTGCGAGCACGTCCTCGATGTCGGTCAGTTCGGCCAGGGAAGGAATGATCATCGGCAACCCCAAAGCCGCAACGCTGACAGCACGCAAGTACTTGTCGCCGCTGATGTGGTAGGGGTGCAGGCCAATCTGTTTGACGCACGCTGTAACGCCGATCAATGGCTTGAGTGCCATTTTTATCACCTCGAAGTTTCACACTTGAACGAGCTTTTCCGGAGCTTAGCCTTGTTGATTTTAATTAACAACTCTCATGTAAAAAATTCTCAACGCCACACGTCTGATCCTCAGGGTTCACGCGGTGCATAGGACTGTTCTGGCACTCTTGTGCCCATAAAAGGTCCGAAAATAAAGGTGTGAAGGCCAAGTGTTCGCTATTGACTTCACTTTGCCGTTCGGGTTGACTGGGCTCGCAACAAGGTAGTGAACATAATAATTAACAGCTAATAGGTGCATCATGTCGGTCCCCCTGCGTACCGTTCAACTCAACGAAGCAAACGCATTCCTTAAGAAATATCCTGAGGTTTTGTACGTCGACCTTCTGATTGCGGATATGAACGGTGTGGTGCGCGGCAAGCGCATCGAGCGCACCAGTCTTCATAAGGTTTACGAAAAAGGCATTAACCTTCCGGCGTCTCTGTTTGCCCTGGACATCAACGGTTCTACGGTGGAAAGCACCGGCCTGGGTCTGGACATCGGCGATTCGGACCGGATCTGCTTCCCCATCCCTGGCACCCTGAGCATCGAGCCGTGGCAAAAGCGCCCAACCGCTCAGTTGCTGATGACCATGCACGAGCTGGAAGGCGAGGCGTTCTTCGCCGACCCGCGTGAAGTGCTGGCCAATGTCGTGCGCAAGTTCGACGAACTGGGCCTGACCATCTGCGCGGCGTTCGAGCTGGAGTTCTACCTGATCGACCAGGACAACGTGAACGGCCGTCCGCAGTCGCCGCGTTCGCCAGTGTCGGGCAAGCGTCCGGTGTCGACCCAGGTTTACCTGATCGATGACCTCGACGAATACGTCGATTGCCTGCAAGACATCCTTGAGGGCGCGAAAGAGCAGGGCATTCCTGCCGACGCCATCGTCAAGGAAAGCGCCCCGGCGCAGTTCGAAGTGAACCTGCACCACGTCAACGACCCGATCAAGGCCTGCGACTACGCGGTGCTGCTCAAGCGTCTGGTGAAGAACATCGCCTACGACCATGAGATGGACACCACGTTTATGGCCAAGCCCTATCCGGGTCAGGCGGGCAACGGTCTGCACGTGCACATTTCGATTCTCGACAAAGAAGGCAACAACATCTTTGCCAGCGAGGATCCCGAGCAGAACGCCGCACTGCGTCACGCGATCGGCGGTGTGCTCGAGACCCTGCCGGCGCAGATGGCCTTCCTGTGCCCGAACGTCAACTCGTACCGTCGTTTCGGCGCCCAGTTCTACGTGCCGAACTCCCCAAGCTGGGGCATCGACAACCGTACCGTGGCGGTACGTGTGCCGACCGGTTCGGCAGACTCGGTGCGCATCGAGCACCGCGTTGCCGGTGCCGATGCTAACCCGTACCTGCTGATGGCGTCGGTGCTGGCCGGTATTCACCACGGCCTGACCAACAAAATCGAGCCGGGCGCCCCCGTAGAAGGCAACTCCTACGAGCAGAACGAGCAGAGCCTGCCGAACAACCTGCGCGATGCCCTGCGCGAGCTGGACGACAGCGAAGTCATGGCCAAATACATCGACCCGCTGTACATCGACGTGTTCGTGGCGTGCAAGGAAAGCGAGCTGGCCGAGTTCGAGAACTCAATCTCCGACCTTGAGTACAACTGGTACTTGCACACGGTCTGACGGAATTGGCGGCGTACACAATAAGTGTGTACGCCGCCACCCTGTGGGAGCTGGCTTGCCAGCGATTGCGGTGGAACAGGCGCCGTCAATGTTGACTGTGATGACGCCATCGCTGGCAAGCCAGCTCCCACAGGGATCGCATTTCAATTTTTTTGTCCGTCCGATGATCACTCAATTCCCCTGCGTCGAGTCACAACCATGACAAACACTCGCAGCGACTGGGAGCAACGCTTCCAGTCCTTATCCATCGAAGGCCGCGCCTTCATCGACGGTCAATACTGCCCGGCACTCAGCGGTGACACCTTTGAATGCATGAGCCCGGTCGACGGTCGCTTCCTGGCCAACGTCGCCAGCACCGATGAAGCCGACGCCAACGCCGCCGTTGCCGTCGCGCGCCGCACCTTCGACGCTGGGATCTGGGCTAACCTGGCGCCGGCCGAGCGCAAGCGCATCCTGATTCGTTTCGCCGATCTGATCCTGGCCAACCAGGAAGAACTGGCCCTGCTCGAAACCCTCGACATGGGCAAACCAATCAACGATTCGATGAACATCGACATCCCGGCGACCGCCAACGCGATCCGCTGGAGCGCCGAAGCCATCGACAAAATCTACGACGAAGTCGCGGCCACGCCGCACGACCAACTCGGCCTCATCACCCGTGAACCGGCGGGCGTCGTCGCGGCCATCGTGCCGTGGAACTTCCCGTTGATCATGGCGTGCTGGAAGTTTGCCCCGGCCCTGGCGGCGGGTAACTCGTTCATCCTCAAACCGTCGGAAAAGTCGCCACTGACCGCAATTCGCATCGCGCAACTGGCGCTGGACGCCGGCATCCCCAAAGGCGTTTTCAACGTCCTGCCGGGTTACGGTCACACCGTCGGCAAGGCGCTGGCGCTGCACATGGACGTCGACGTGCTGGCCTTCACCGGCTCGACCGCGATTGCCAAGCAACTGCTGATCTACGCCGGGCAAAGCAATATGAATCGCGTCTGGCTCGAAGCCGGCGGCAAGAGCCCGAACGTGGTGTTCGCCGATGCGCCGGATTTGCGCGCGGCCGCACAAGCGGCGGCCGGGGCGATTGCCTTCAACCAAGGCGAAGTCTGCACCGCCGGTTCACGCCTGTTGGTGGAACGTTCGATTCGCGAGCAGTTCATTCCGTTGCTGGTGGAAGCGCTGCAAGCCTGGAAACCGGGGCACGCACTCGACCCGGAAACCACCGTCGGCGCGGTCGTCGATCAGCGTCAACTGGACAATGTGCTGCGTTACATCCAGCTCGGCAAGGACCAGGGCGCGCAATTGATCGCGGGCGGCAGCCGCACCCTCGAAAGCACCGGTGGCCTGTACGTGGAGCCGGCGATTTTCGACGGTGTGACCAACGCCATGACCATCGCCCGCGAAGAAATTTTCGGCCCGGTGCTGTCGCTGATCACCTTCGACACCGCTGAAGAAGCACTGGCCATCGCCAACGACAGCATCTTCGGCCTGGCCGCTGGCGTCTGGACCAGCAACCTGAGCAAGGCCCACACCTTCGCGCGCGGTTTGCGTGCCGGCAGCGTCTGGGTCAACCAGTACGACGGCGGCGACATGACCGCGCCGTTTGGCGGGTACAAGCAGTCGGGTAACGGTCGGGACAAATCGCTGCACGCGTTCGACAAATACACCGAACTCAAAGCGACCTGGATCAAGCTCTGACACCTATAAAAAAGCGACGGTCGCCGGCGCGCAGCCAGCGACCCTCGGAGAAACCTATGAAACAAACAACACATGTAAACAGCTACTACGCCGCCACCCGCAACTTCACCGGCGACTTCCCGGTGCTGGAACAGGCCGTGGACTGCGACGTCTGCATCATCGGCGCCGGTTATACCGGTTTGTCCTCGGCACTGTTCCTCGCGGAAGCAGGCTACAGCGTGACCGTGCTCGAAGCCGCCAAAGTCGGCTTCGGCGCCAGCGGCCGCAACGGCGGCCAACTGGTCAACTCCTACAGCCGCGACGTGGACGTGATTGAAGAGCGCTACGGCGACAAGACCGCTGAAGTGCTCGGCAGCATGATCTTCGAAGGCGCCGACATCATCCGTCAGCGCATACAGCACTACGACATCCAGTGCGACTACAAGCCGGGCGGCATCTTCGCCGCGCTGAACAAAAAGCAACTCAAAGGCCTGGCCGAGCAGAAGAGCAGCTGGGAACGCTACGGCAACAAAAACCTGCAGATGCTCGATGCGGCGGATATCAAGCGCGAAGTCGGCTGCGATAACTACGTCGGCGGCCTGCTCGATATGCAGGGCGGTCACATCCACCCGCTGAACCTGGCCCTCGGCGAAGCCTCGGCCATCATCGGCCTGGGCGGCAAAATCTACGAACAATCGGCGGCGGTGGAAATCACCTACGGCGAACCGATCACCGTGCGCACCGCCAAAGGCCTGGTTCGCGCCAAGTACCTGCTGATCGCCGGCAACGCGTACCTGCCGCAAGACCTCGACAACCGGGTCACGCGCAAAAGCATGCCGTGCGGCTCGCAAATCGTCGTCACCGAGCCGTTGTCCGAGAAGGTCGCGCGCAGCCTGATCAAAAACAACTACTGCGTCGAAGACTGCAACTATCTGCTGGATTACTACCGCCTCACCGCCGACAACCGCCTGTTGTATGGCGGCGGCGTGGTCTACGGTGCCCGCGAGCCGGACGACATCGAGCAACTGATCAAGCCGAAAATCCTCAAGACCTTTCCGCAACTCGAGAACGTGAAGATCGACTACCGCTGGACCGGCAACTTCCTGCTGACCATGTCGCGCATGCCGCAATTCGGCCGCATCGAGAAAAACGCCTACTACATGCAGGGCTACAGTGGCCACGGCGTCACCTGCTCGCACCTGGCCGGCAAACTGATCTCGGAAATGATCCGCGGCGACGCCGAACGCTTCGACGCGTTCGCATCGCTCCCGCACATGCCAATGCTCGGCGGCCGCACCTTCCAGGCCCCGCTCACGGCCATGGGCGCCGCGTACTACGCGCTGCGTGATCGGTTCGGGATCTAATCGGCGAATCAAACTGTGGGAAATCCAGGCCAAGCACAAAATTTGTGTTCAGCCGAGATCAAAACTGCGGGAGCGGGCTTGCTCGAGAAGAGGCCATATCAGCCAACATTGATGTAGCTGAGACACCGCCTTCGCGAGCAAGCCCGCTCCCACAGGGAATCCAGGCCAAGCACAAGAATTTGTGTCCAGCCGAGATCAAAACTGTGGGAGCGGGCTTGCTCGCGAAGAGGCCATATCAGCCAACATAGATGCTGACTGATACACCGCCATCGCGAGCAAGCCCGCTCCCACAGTTCGCTGTGCCAAGTGGCTGACATTAACGGCAAAGCGCTTTTTTGCCACCCATCCATCGAACCTGCTGAGCAACACCCCCAAACGTGATTTAATACCCGCCTTTCACAATTCCGGGACAGGGAAGCGGTACTTTCGCGGCCAAAAGTCGCCCGCCATCCACCCCCATAACCCTTAAGTATTCTTCGCATAAGGCTGTCATGGACACGGGCTCACGACTCAAACTAGTACGCGAAAGCTACAAACTCTCCCAGCGCGAGCTGGCCCGACGTAGCGGCGTCACCAACGCCACCATCTCCCTGATCGAACAGAATCGCGTCAGTCCCTCCGTCAGCTCCCTGAAAAAACTGCTCGAAGGCATTCCGATGTCCCTGGCGGATTTCTTCACCTTCGACCAGCCACCGCGTGAGCATCAATACGTATTCCGCGCCAACGAACAACCCGACCTCGGGCGTCATGGCCTGCGCCTGCTGCTGATCGGTGCCTCGGTGCCGAGCCGGCAGATGCGTTTGCTGCGCGAGCAATACGCGCCGGGCGCCAGTTCGGGCGAGGAACCCATTGTTCACTCAGAAGGCGAGGAGTGTGGGCTTGTCACGCGGGGCACAGTTGAGTTGACCGTGGATGGGCAGATCAGTGTGCTCAACGCGGGCGACGGTTACTACTTCCCGACGACGTTGCCGCATCGGTTTCGCAATATCGGACAGGATGAGGCGGAAATCATCAGCGCCAACACCCCGGCGAACTTCTGATATCGAAAATGGACACTTACCTGTAGCAACTTTCATCGGTTGCTGCAGGCATCCTTCAAAGTCAACGGATTTACCGCATGACTACCCGACGCATCCGCGCACTAGCGCTCTGTGTCTTCCATCACGATGGAAAGATACTGGTCAACGAATTCACCGACCCCATCACCCAACAGACCTTCTTCCGTCCGATCGGAGGAGGCATCGACTTTGGCGAAACCAGCGCCGACGCCGTAGTGCGAGAGGTGCAGGAAGAGCTTGGATTGCCGATCACCGATGTGCGATTGATTGGTACGCTTGAAAGCCTCTTTACTTATGCCGGTAACCCTGGGCACGAGATTGTGCAGGTTTACGATGCGAGGTTTGTGGATTCAGCGGTTTACGAATTGCCGTACTTGAATGCTCAAGAGAGTGATGGTGCTGCGTTTACTGCGGCGTGGCACTCATCCGCAAGTTTTACTAACCAATCGCCGTTGGTGCCAGATGGTCTTTACGATTTGCTGACGAAAGTTGCATTGCTGGATTGAAGCCCATCCGGGAAAGGGAGCGCATTTATTTCGCCCTCAAAATTGACACCCCGGATCATCCCAAACACTATCGACCCATGACCTACACACGCCAAATGAACATGATGTGCTCCTCCATGACCGCTTCCGGCGGGCTATGAGGTCACGCGTTCATAAGATTTGACGCAGTTACCCAAAGCCCCGCCAGAAATGGACGGGGCTTCTTAGTTGTCAGCGCTTCATGGCTTCACACAGGTTCCGCAGGTCGCTATTGAAAATTTGCCCGCAACTGCCATTGCCCTTCTTGGCGTAGCAAAAATTGCGCTGGTCGCTGTCCGAAATTTGGCCGCAGCTGCCGTTGCTGGTTTCCGCATAGCAGGCATTGCGCATATCGGAATTGTTGATCTGCCCGCAGCCACTGCCGCTCTGTTTTGCATAGCAATAGTTGCGCATATCGCTGTCGCTGATCTGCCCGCAGCCAGACCCTCCTTTTTCTGCATAGCACGCATTACGCAAATTCGAATCTTCAATCTGCCCACAGCTGCCGCGATTCTCCTTGGCATAACAATAGTTACGCTGATCACTGTCGGATATCTGCCCACAACTGGCATTGGCGTACCCGCTAAACATCAACAACACAGCAATGATTACTCTCATTACGCACTTCCATGATTGCCAGGAATCAGCCTGGCGCTGCTCGATCCCAGAAAAGGTGACAGATCTATTTAAACAAAGATCCGGCACCTTATTTCCAGCGTCATTTCAAACCAATTACACATTCAACGACCCCGCGCTCAACGTATCGGCAGCGACAACCGATCAAGAGCACAGCCGTTGGCCGGTGACTGCTCGACCTGAAACAGTCGAACCCCGGAATCCAGATCGACGATGTTGATCTGGCAGCCGATCATGACATGAGGGCCGTCGGTGATACCGCCCTTGATCACATAACGAGCGCCCGGCATGAACTCGGTGACAAAGTCGACCGTACATCTGCGGTTGCCACTGGCCCCGCCCTCCAGTAACAGGTGGATCGGTTTGCCCGCTTCAATGGCTCGAAAACCTTCGGGTTTCGATGGTGTCGATGGGTAGCCACCCCAGACCGAGAACAGGTTCCGAGCGGGTGTCACGGGCACCGACCGGCCGTACTTGCAGGCCATGGTCGGGGCTGCGCTAAGGGTCAGGTAGTTGTGACGATTGATTCTTGCGTCCATTTCACTGCGAATTTGCGCTTGGGGGGCGTCGGTGGGGGCTTCGTATTGTGGGATCGGCGAGCAGCCTGCGATTAGTAGCAGGAGCGAGCCTAAGCACAGCGGTTTCATGAGAGATGCTGTCCGTGTCGGTTTGAGGAAGTGGGGCGGGTTTTATTGTTCGAGCAATGCGAGTCCCGAAGAAACAGATTCGTCATCTTTGCCAAATAGGCGGCAGAGTGCCATTAGGTTGATATTGGTGGAAGCGCGAAAAGGTGACGGATCTATTTGATTGAATAGATGCGTCACTTTTTTCGCATTTGTCTGGTGTTTGTTCTGAGTTCTGCTCGAGTTACTGTTTCGGTGGCGCATCAAACCCACGCTGCTCAATCACCCGAAATACATCGCTCACGTCCTGGATCAAGATCCGGGCGATGTTGGTGACGGTGTTGATGTCGTTTTCGGCGTAGTCGGGGAGGCTGGTGCAGGCCATGAGGTTGAGGTATTTGAGGGCGGCGCTGAGGCGTTCGCTGACGCAGTTGTGGAGTTCGCGCAGCGGGGCGTCGTAGTCGATGAGCAGGACCGGGTAGTCGGTGGCGAGTTGGGACATGGGGGTGAAGCGGCGTGGCGGAAGTTGAGTTGTCATGGTGTAAATCCTTATACAAAGAAGAATTGCCACCTTTCTGCTGCGAAACAAATGGGTGGCAGCTGTGCGCGGGTTCGCAGACCGGAGGATTTACACCAAGACCCGGCAGACCCGAGGGTCTCCCGCGCACAACCGCCATAAAACATTAAGCAGGCGGAGCCGGCTGCATCATGCCTGACGGTGTCTTGGTGTCAATCTTGAGGGCTGCGAAACCCATCGCCGGCTTATGTCAGCGACGTGCCGAATATAGGCGCCGATTTTGAAGCCTGCAAACGGGGTTGTAGGACGCAAAATCGTATTTCTGCCGGGTGTCGGAGGCTGCATCCGGATGACTGACAGTCGTGACATTCAGGTTTGTTTAATGCCAGTTGGGCCGTGCCTGCCGGTTTGCAGCGGCTGCGCAGGCGAACGCAGGCTTCGCCGGCCGCTACAGGATGGGGGCATGTTTAAAAAAATCGGAGGGTTTGGGGCTGCTTCGCTGCCCAACGGGGGCAAGCCCCCTCGCCACGGAGGGTAAATTCCTACGCGATTTTCGGACGTCAGGATTAGAAGATCGAGGTGGGGGGATGGTTGCCCGATGGGTGCGGTAGCCAGAAACAACAAAGCCCCGAGTCTTCGGGGCTTTGTTTTTGGATTTACGCAGTGCTCAATCCGTTTTCCGACATCACTGCCTGGCCTGCGGTGAATGCGGGTTGTGTTCGGTGTGTTTCGGTCCCGCCAAGGCCCAGGCCATGACCCCAATCAGTGGCACAAACACGATCACCACGATCCACAAGAGTTTGTTGCTCGATTTGCCTTGAGCCTTGCGCACGCGGTTGATTGCCCAGAGTTCAATCAGCAACAGCACGGCTGCGAGTACGATCCAGATTGTTTCGTTTTGCATGGGTCACCCTCCAGATGGTCTTTCTGTTAGGTGAGTCGAGGGAAGCAGGGTTCATTTAATTTTGTGGAAGAAGCAGGCGGGGTTGCTCGCGATGCGGTCTGGCAGGTCAATCGGTATTGGCTGTCAGGGCCTCATCGCGAGCAAGCTCGCTCCCACCGTTGTTTTTTAGTGGCTGTGATAGTGCGGCTCAGGTGATTGATCGCAGCATCCGTTGCAGCATTTCATCGCACCCATCGAGCTGTTCGAGGCTGACGAATTCGTCGGGTTTGTGGCCCTGGTTCATGCTGCCGGGGCCGCAGACGACGGTGGGGATGCCGGCGGCATCGAACAGGCCGCCCTCGGTGCCGAACGCCACGGTGGCGAATTCCCGCGAACCGGAAAACGCTGCAATCAACTCGGCGGCCTCGCTGTGCGCATCGGTCGCCAGTCCGGGGTAGGCCGACAACTCGCTGAATCGAATCCCGCTCTGTTCACTCACTGCCCGCATGCGCGGTAAAACCTGCTGCTCGGCATAGGTCTTCAGTTCTTGCGCAACGAGGTGTGGATCGTGCGAGGGCAGGGCGCGAATCTCGAAGTCGAAGCGGCAATCGGCGGGCACGATGTTCAGCGCCTTGCCACCGCCAATCACCCCGGTCTGCACGGTGCTGAACGGCGGATCAAACCGCGCATCGTGATGCTCGGGCGCTTTGAGTCGATCGCCAATCTGCCCGAGTTCAGCAATCAATTGCGCTGCGTATTCAATCGCGTTGACCCCCAGCGGCGCGTACGCCGAATGGCACGCTGCACCCTGAACATCGCAGCGCATCGCCAGTTTGCCTTTGTGACCGAGCACCGGTTTCAGCTCGGTCGGCTCGCCGATGATGCACAGCTTCGGTTTGACCGCACGCTTGTCCAGTTCCGCCAACAGCGAGCGCACGCCGAGGCAGCCGACTTCTTCATCGTACGAAAGCGCGATGTGCACCGGCAGGCGCAGCGAGGCGTTCACCAAGGAGGGGACGAGGGCCAGCACACAGGCGATGTAGCCCTTCATGTCCGCCGTGCCGCGACCGTACAACTTGCCATCGCGCTCAGTCAGTTCGAACGGCGCAACGGTCCAGGCCTGGCCGTCGACCGGCACCACGTCGGTGTGCCCCGACAGCACGATGCCCGGCAAATCTGCCGGGCCAATGGTCGCAAACAGATTGGCCTTGCTGCGCGGCGCGTTGTAGATCAGCTCGCAAGGCACGTCGAACCCGGCGAGGTAATCGCGGACGAATTCGATGAGTCGCAGGTTGGATTCGCGGCTGGTGGTGTCGAACGCCACCAGCGTTGCCAGCAAATCGCGGCTGTTGCTCATCGGTCGTCTCCGGCGACGCCGTAGCCTGGGGATTTGTCGGGGGCGAGGGCGCGGTCGATGTAATCCTGTACCTGCGGGCGATAGGCATCCCAGAGTTTTTCCAGTGCGCCGATGGGGTTGTCGTCGGCCCAGTCGACGCGCAGGTTAATGATCGGCCAGGTCAGTTCGCCGACCACCGCCAGCGCCGCCGAATGCACCGGCCCGGCTTCGCCACCGGCGGCGATGGCGGCTTTCATGGCGGCGAGCAAACGGTCGGCCAGTTGGCCCTCGCCGTGCTCGAACGCGCTGACCATGGCTTCGATCACCGAGCGGTCGGCGAGCATGTTGCCAGCGGCGACGCATTGTTCGCCGGCCACGGCGTTGTGGTTGCCCAGGGTTTGCCCGCCGCTGAAATGCGCGGTCTGGCCGAGGTGGTCGATGGCGATGATCTGCCGGTATTGGCTGTAGCCGTTGCGGGTCAGGACTTGGTCCAGCGCTTCGGCGGGGGCGAGGCCTTGCTCCATGAGCGCGAGGACGTCCGGGCCGAGGGATGGCAGGGTGATGTTTTGCGTCGAGACCGCGCCGACCCCCGGCAGCAGCCAAGGGCAACGGGCGCCGACGGCGATGCTGGAGGAACTGATGGCGATGCCGAACTGACCGGTTTCGGGGCAACGGCCGGCGATGGAAAAGGTCATGGTTTTGCTCCTTGGTTTGCCTTGGCATTTGTGGTGTCCGGGCGGGCGCCTTCGCGAGCAAGCCCGCTCCCACAGGGGATCAGCGATGTACACAAATCGATGACCACTGAAACTCCCTGTGGGAGCGGGCTTGCTCGCGAAGGCCGCGACCCGGTCTACTCGGGAATCACCGCAATCACATCGATCTCCATCAACCACTGCGGCTGCCCCAGCGCCGACACCACCAGCCCGGTCGAAATCGGAAACACCCCTTTGAGCCACTTCCCAACCTCCTGATACACCGGCTCGCGATAGCGCGGATCGATCAGGTAAGTGGTGGTTTTCACAATGTGGCTCAGGTCGCTGCCAGCCTCTTCCAACAACTGCTTGACGTTGCGCATGGCCTGTTCGGCCTGTGCACGCGGGTCACCCAGGCCGATCAGATTGCCTTCGAAATCGGTTCCGACCTGGCCCCGGACATAAACCGTGTTGCCGGCGCGAACGGCTTGGCACAGGTCGTTGTCCAGGCTCTGGTTGGGGTAGGTTTGCTGGGTGTTGAACATGCGAATACGGGTGTGGGTTGGCGTCGACATCTGAAGCTCCTGACACAGAAAATTAGGCACTGACCGTGGTTTTGCGGGCGACCGGGCTGGCGTCAGCCTCGCGTTGCGCCGCGTCGTGGTAGTCGAAGTAGGAACGCTGGATGGCGATCTGATCGGCCACGTACTTGGCGTCGTGCCAAACGCCCCAGATGAACGACGACCCGCGCCGCGACTGCCACGGCAAACCGAGGAAGTACACGCCTGGCTCGCTCGACACACCGCGCTGATGCTGCGGCTTGCCGTTGTCGTCGAAGGCCGCGACCTTGAGCCAGCTGTAATCGGTGGCAAAACCGGTGGCCCAGATGATCGAGGTGACGCCGGCCTGGGCCAGGTCGAGTTGCAAAATGGGGTTGGTCACGCAATCCGGGTCGGGGACGGTGTGGCGCGCTTGCGGCTCCTGCGGCAGGTCCAGGCCATTGCGTTCGATGTAGGCATCGGCGGCGTTGAGCAGCGTCAGGTAGTTCTCATCGCCACGCGCCAGGTTCTCGGCCAGGTTCGGCTGGAACGTCGCCACGCTGCCGTTGAACGCCTGGGTCAGGCCGACCAGCGTCATGCCGCGATGGGCCAGGCCACGAAAATCCACGGTGCGGCCGCCGTGTGCACCGCTGACGGCGATGGTCACGTGCTCTCGGCCCGGCTTCATCGCCGCTTGATCCCACTCGCCGAGCACACCCAGCCACCAGCAGAAATCACGGTTGCGGTAGGCGCGAGGCGGGCGGTCGTGGGCGCCGACCGAGAGGAATACCTGCTTGCCGGCGCGTTGTAATTCGTCAGCGATCTGCACGCCGGATGAACCGGCGCCCACCACCAGCACCGCGCCTTCAGGCAGTTGCGCCGGGTTGCGGTAATCGGCGGAGTGGATCTGCAGGAACGGCTGATCCTTTGGGGCAATCGGCGGGATGACCGGACGCTGGAATGGCCCGGTGGCCGCGACCACGCGGTTGGCCTCGATCACGCCTTCGGAGGTTTCGATGGTGAAGCCCGCGCGGCCGACATTGCGCTCAACCTTGAACACCTCTACGCCCGTGCGAATCGGTGCGTTGAATTTTTTGGCGTAGGCTTCGAAGTAATCGGCGACGCGTTCCTTCGGGGCAAAGCCGTCTGGGCTGAGGTCGTCGAATTCCATACCGGGAAAGCGGTCGTGCCACGCCGGACCATTGGCCACCAGCGAGTCCCAACGCCCGCTGCGCCAGCGCTCGGCAATGCGGTTGCGCTCCAGCACCAGGTGCGGCACGCCGAGTTTGCTCAGGTGTTCACTCATGGCCACGCCAGCCTGACCGGCGCCAACAATCAGCGTATCCGTTTTTATTTTTTCGTTGGTCATCTCAATACCCTTCGACGTTGGAGTGAGGTCGCGAACGGCCTGCCATTTCTTGGGCTCAAGACTAGGGATGACCCTGGTATCGGTAAAATATTATTAAGCTGGCATTTGAGTATAAATAACTGAGGCAAAGCACCCGGCGCGGCTTGCCGGTGACCGGCCTGCGTGTGGTATTCACCGAAAACGTATGTCGCGAATTCAAGGAGGCAGAGACCTGCAACGTCTGGTCGGTTATCGACAAGACGGCCATCGAGGCGCAGATTGCTTGATGTGAACGCCAACCTTACTCGCTGAAACTCGAATCAGATGACTGCACTGAACGACAACATCGCCTTGCCCCAACCTCAACCCGCCGAAGCGTCGGTGCGTCGCCGAACGCTGGTGGCGGCTTGCAGTGCGCACGCCGTGCATGACGGTATGACCGACCTTATCTACGTGTTGCTGCCGATCTGGCAATTGCAATTCGGCCTGAGTTTCGCGCAGGTCGGGTTGTTGCGCGGTGCCTATTCGGGAGTGATGGCCAGTTTCCAGTTGCTGGCCAGTCGCGCGGCCAAACGCTGGGGGCGCACGCGTTTGCTGGTGGGCGGCACCGCACTGGTCGGTGTGGCTTACCTGTGTGTCGGTCTGGCGGACGGTTTGCCGTTGTTGTTGCTGGCGCTGATGTTGGGCGGGTTGGGCGCCAGTACGCAGCACCCGTTGGCCTCGTCGATGGTCAGCGATACCTATGAGGCGGGCGGCGGGGTCAAGGAGGCGCTGTCGCAATACAACTTTAGCGGCGACATCGGCAAGATGCTGATTCCGGCACTGGTCGGCGTGTTGCTAACGGTGATCAGCTGGCGCACCAGCGTCACGTTGATGGGCTTGCTCGGCCTGGCGTCGGCGGCGCTGCTGGGGTGGTTGATTGCGGCGCGGGGAGTGCCGACTGCCAAGGTCAAGAAACCCGTCAACGCTGGCACGGGTTCCGGCTCTGTCAGCGGCCTGCGGGCGCTGATGCTGACCGGCATCGTCGACAGTGCGGTGCGAATGGGCTTTCTCACGTTCTTGCCGTTCGTGTTGACCAGCAAAGGCTCCGGCACGGCAGGCATTGGCCTGGCGTTGGCGCTGTTGTTTGTGGGCGGCGCGTTCGGCAAGTTGCTGTGCGGGTATCTGGGCGCGCGCATCGGCATGATGAAAACGGTGTGGCTGACGGAATCCATGACCGCGTTCTTGATCATTCTGGTGGTGTATCTGCCACTGACCGGCGTGATGGTGATGCTGCCGCTGTTGGGCCTGGCATTGAACGGCACGTCCTCGGTGCTGTACGGCGTGGTGCCGGAGCTTTCGACCCCGCAAAAGCGCGAGCACGCCTTCGCGCTGTTCTACACCGGCACCATCGGCGGCGGGGCGATTGCGCCGGTGCTGTTTGGTCGCCTCGGGGACTTTACCGGCATCCCCGTGGCGGTCATGACACTGGCCGCGATTCTGCTGCTGACGTTGCCGTTGTCGTGGTGTGTCCAGCGCGGCCTGGACCGTAACGCCCTTGAAAACCAGACAGAACCGACCTGATCCAGGCACTCGTGCGCGTTAGCGCGTTCACTGCGAAATAAAGTCGCGAATCGCCTTGATGGTCGGTGCCGGTGCTTCTTCCATCAGCCAATGCCCGGCGCCCGGAATGACCACTTCGGTGACGTTGTCCGCGGCATTGCGCATCACGATCGCTTCATTGGCGCCGAAGGATTTCTCCCCGCCGACCGCCAGCACTGGCATGGTCAGTCGGGTTTTCATCGACGCTTCGTTGTCCACCGCGTCCTGGCGAATGCTGCGGAACTGGGCAAAGGCAGCGTGCATCGTGCCGGGGCGGGCATAGAGCTTGGCGTAATGCTGGCGGGTGGCTTCGTCGACTTTGGTGCGGTCGCCGGCGAACTCGTTCCAGAAGCGGTCGAGGTAGATGCGTTCACGGCCGGCGACCAGACGCTCCATGTCCGGCCCGCCAAAGTCGAAGTGCCAGAGCATCGGCGAGCGCACGATGTCGTTCCACGGCGTAATGCCCGGCACGGGCGCGTCCATCACCACCAGGCGATCGGTCAATTGCGGATAACGCGCAGCATAGGCGAAGGCGACCATGGTGCCGATGTCGTGGCCGATGACCACCGAGTGTTCGATGCCGAGGGCGGCCAACACACCACGGACGTCGCCGGCCTGGGTCTTCTTGTCGTAGCCGCCTGCCGGGATTGACGAAAGGCCCAGGCCGCGAAGGTCCGGCACGACCACGGTGTGATCCTTGGCCAGGTCGGCCGCCAGTGGCGCCCACATGTCGCCGGTGTCGCCGAAACCATGCAGCATCACCACGGCCGGCCCCTTGCCGCCAACGCGCAGATGGATTTTGACGCCTTCGACGGTGATGTCTTTCGTCTGGAAGGACGCGGGGAACGGCGTCACCCCGGCCTGCACCGGAATGCTGAGTGCAAGCAATACAGAAGCGGTCAGCAGGGTGCGGATCATAGCGTGTCTCCAGGGAGCCGATGAAAGGGACGTCGAGGGTGCGGTGAATTACTGAGCGTTCTGGTCCTGCGTCACCTTCAAGGCCTCGGTGACCAGCGCCACGACAATGGGCTCGGACATCGAGCGCATGTTTTCACCGAGGGTGACTTGTTGGGCTTTCACTTTTTCCACGTACTGGGAGGCGGGGCCGTCAGACACGAGCGAGGCCAGCTCTTGCTGAGAGAACGATTTCTCGTAGGCCCGCGCCAGATTCTCGTCCCACTCCGGCTGGTACTTGGGCAGCAGCGTCTGGATCTCGTCTGACATAACACGCTTGGCCTCGGCAGCGCCCAGCCTGGAAGCGATCACCGAGTAGGTGACCGTTCCCTGTGCGGTCGACAGCGCAATGGCCGGCAGGTTGGCGCCCAGATGCGCCTTGGAGACGAGTGTGCGGGCTTCGTCCAGTGCGGGTGTTTCGGCAGACACTGGCGTCGCAAGGGCGAACAGCAAGGACAACAAGGTGACAGCGGCGGAAGAAATCCTGATCACAATCGGGCTCCAGCGATGAATGACGCGTTAAAACAGCGTAGCCCGAACGCCGGAATTCGCGATGCGCAGCTACACTCAACCGTGTGAGGTTGCGGCTCACGGCGCAATCATTCGTTTAATCAATACTTACCATCAAGGAATGCAAGTTCTGTGTTTTTCGGCAAGGGAGGAGGATGGCTCCATACCGAATTCGCCATTGAAGGAATCTGCGCGATGAGAATGTCTACCTTGCTGGCCCTTTTCGCCCTCCTGACCGGCAGCTTCGCCGCCACCGCACCGGTCTACGCCGCTGACCCGTCCTGCCACCTCCTGCCGGTGGCCGACAGCACCGCCAGCCTGAAACACGCTCAATCGGTGGGCGTGCTCTACAGCGAAAACACCCTCAACACCCTCCAATACCTTGAGCAGTACCACGCTGTCGCGCTGAACGGCGCGAAGAACCCGGCGCTGGATTCGCGCATCAGCAACGCCTTCGTCAACAGCTCCGACCCGACGCTGGCGATCAACTGGCTGAAGAATTCGTTGCAGAAGCAATTCGGCTCGGTGACCGTTTACGACAACCTTGATGCCCTGGTGCAAGCCCATCCAGACGTGGTGGTGATGCTCGACACCTACAGCCGCCTCGTGTCGAAACGCAACAATCAGGTCGAAGCGCGGTTCATGGCCAAGTTCTACGACTCGAACCTGCAATACATCGGCCAAGCCGAAGGCGCTCGGGCACAACAGATGCCGTCGGTCTGGGTGCATGGCAAAGCTGCGCCGGAGATCGCCGCGCAAATCAGCCAGCAAACCGAGCTGCAAGTGACCGCGCTGAAGCAGTTTGATGCGTCGCTGAAAGCGCTGGTGTCCTCCGGTGATGCGGGGCGGGTGGCCAGTAATTGAACGGGTCAGCCCCGGCGATCAGCTTTGGGTGGTCGGGGTGATGAACGTTTTGAAGGTGCGGATGAGGTCGATCTGTTGCTGAGGCTCGTCCCAGCCGATCAATATTCCTCCGCGATTATTGCTGTTGGTGTGTTCGCAGGTAGAGCGCACATCGTCCGTCGCCAGTACCAGTCCAGGGTCGTTCACATTCCATCCATCTTCTTTCCAGTTCCCACGATGGTGGGCCATAACGCCGTTATACGTGGGGTGTCGCACTTTGGTTTTACCGTGCTTGTTGTTTTGACCAAACGAGTAAACAAGACGTCGATAGGCGTTGTACAAGTCGAAGCGTGGTGCGTCGGTGGTGCTGAGGTTGGCACCGTGATGCGGGGCAATGAGTGCCACGGGCAACTCCGGCGTGAGGTCTTTCACGAAGTACTCGTAATCGCAATCACCGGTGAGAATCCAACTGCGCGCTACCTCTTTTTCGGTATTTTCAACAGTCATGACCAGCCCCGAATTGTTCCTGCCACTGCCTGTCCCGCACATGAATCGTATGCGGCGCTTATCGCCCAGTGTCACCGCTCCAACCGTACTCGGGGCCGGCGGGTCGTAGATCAAAACCTTGCCGTGCGCAGCAATTACACCGTTAACGAAGGCAATGTGGGTAGGCCCGACCTTTTGCGACGGTGCAATCCATGTCAAACCGAGCGCCGGGTAATTGCCGTCGACATCGACGAGGTTGGCCCCGGCCCAGTGATCCGAGTCCCAGTGCGACAGGACAACTAACGGGTTGCTGTAAAAGCTGAATTGAAGATTGGGCGGCTGGGTTTGTTTGTTGCGGTAGACCCCGGCGCCGAGATCAAAATAAAGCCTCGGCGCGGTGGCGTTCTGATTCTGATCGCAAGCTTCCAGCAGTGCGCATGCATTGCCTTGGCCAACATCGAACACCACGAGCCATTCAGCCAGCACCTCGTTGCCCAAGAGGTTTTCGAAGTCTGCCTGATTGATACGCGGCAAGCGATCGAGCGAGAAGATGATCGACAGGCTCCGGGCCATGGGGGCTGGCGCCAGGGTCCCGTGCACCATCAGCGTCAGTGACTCTTCGAACATCCGGGTATAAACGGAGCCTTTCGTTCCAGAATGCTCGCCGTCGCCGTTCCCTGGCGGGATAAAGTGAAAGTCGATCCAGGTTTTTTCGAGCGTTTCCATATCCGGGTTCGCCACCCCCCCGAGCGCGGGCAAACCAAACCAGTCACCACTGGCTGACAGCTCGATTTCCAGTCGATAGACGGGCATGTTGTCGAACGGTTTCTGCGGATGTTCGTGTTGCTGACGTTGAGTAAACTGCCGCCAGATGTTCGCCTGCCCCGGAAGCCCCTCCAGCGAAAACATTTCGTTTTCGTAACCCACCATCGTTAGCCAATCGGCGTCGACCAGGTCAAAGGCGACCAACGCTGTGCTGCCATCGTCACTCAGTTCGGCATGGTCAAAGCGCCCGTAGGCGTGGGTCGGAATACGATCTTGCTCATTGCGTTTCAGCGGCTGGAAGTGAAGATTCATAACGCCTCCTGACAGCAAACGAAAACCCCGTTAATCACGCCAACTCTTTGAGAAACGCCGAAGCAGCAAACCCATCGATCAACCCATCGCCCTGAAGATCGATGCTCGACCATTCGGTATTGACCGGTTTCGCCACCACTGACTGCCTTGGCAGCAAGCTGCCGAGCACACTGTATTCGGTGCCCGGGCCGCCGCGCAGCCTGAGGCGGGTGCGCGATATGACTTCATGGGTAGCGGCGAGATGAGCCATCGCGACCGAAGACGTTTCGACGGGCAAGACAAACGCGCCGAAGTCGCTGTGCTGCGGATTGCTGAGGTTGTAGTCGATGGCCAACCCGCCAAGCTTCGCCTCCGGGGCTTTCTGTTCTATATCGTAGGCGCCGTTTTTGATCGCCTCCTTCGTCCCGCGAAACCCCGATGACATCGCCAACCACACCAGTGCGCACAGATTGTTTTTGGTCAGCGCGCTGGCCGTGGCCCCCGAGCCGTAAACACCGACCCGATAGGCAGGCTGACCGCCGGAGATTTCATTGAAGGCCCGCTGCACGCCCTGGAAATAAGGGGCGATGTGTTGGGTGATTTCGGTTGTAGTGGCATCGAAGTCGACGGAGAAATAAATCCCCGACCCCGCGGGCTGCCCAATGTCATTCAAGGCGTAGCGGTAAGCCCTGCGTCCCGCCTCATAACCCTTGATTTCAGAGAAATCGTCGGCACAGTTTTGCCGCTGTTGAAACACCACGGCGATGTTCATGCCTTGCGCACAAATGGATTGCGCTTCCATCAGGGTCAAACATTTTTCGGGAAATGATCTGGAATTGCTGAAGTTGTAATAACGAATAATGGTTTGTACGTTTTCCTTGGCAAGGTTCTGCAGTTTTGATGTGGTGTTATAGGGCGTATCGATAATGAGCATGATTTTTTTCCTTTGACGGGTTTTGCACTTCTCCTGGCGGGGCGAGGCGGCAGATACTGAGTCTGGCGTTAATAAAAGGCGTGTTCCAGACACTCGTCAATGGGCGAAGTTGGTACCGTTCACGAAAGATGTAAACCGGTTGAGTCACTGTTAACTAACTGCAACAACGTTTGATAAAAAACTGAGAAATAATGGTTTTTTTATTTCGTAAGTTCATGGCTGTTGATTTAATTCGCACACTTTAATCTGACCGGGCGGCTTGGCCCGGCAAGTGTTTTAAGGAGTCGCTGACAGTTCGGCGATCACTTCGCCGGGTATTGATTGCAAGTCACCGTATTACAGCGCGACGGCACTCCTCAGTTGGTTCGCGACGTGCGATTCAACATCCCCTTCGCTCAACCGGTCGCAAAACACCGCGCAACTCGCCGAACGGTCACCCTCAACGCAGCGATAAACCGCAATGACGCTACCCGGTCCCACGCCGGTGTGGCCACTCAAGGTCAAGCCATTTTCGACCGAGCTTTGCATCAGGCCCAGGCCATATCCCGGCGCACGCCAGGGACGGCCGGCAATCGGCCCGCCGAGTACGCGCGCCGTTTGCATCTGCGCGAGCAGCGAGGGTGGCAGTAATTGACCGCCCAGCAGTCGGTCCAGGCAGAGGACTGCGTCATCCAGTGGGCCGACCAGCAGTCCGTGATAAACCCAGCGTGGGTCATAGGTGGTGGCGGCACCGATGTTCACCTCGACCAGATCCGCACGCCTGGTGGCGAGGCGCACGCGCGTCAAACCCATCGGGGAAAACACCCGCGTAGCCAGCGCCGCATCAAGTGCCTGGCCGCTCACGCGTTCAATGAGCCTGGCGACGAACAGATAACCGACGTTCGAATACCGCCAACCTTCCCCCGGCGTGTAACGCAAGGTGGCGGCGTCAAGGCGTTGCAGCATTTCGTTGGCCGACCAAGGCGTTTCATCACGAGCAACAGCCGCGTGGTAATCGGCCAACTCACTGTAATCCGCCAGTCCGGCCTCATGTTTCAGCAGTTGGCGCAGGGTGAAAGGCCCTTCGGGCAGAGTTTCATCAAGCGTGATCAACCCGTCACGCACCAGCGTGAGCGCGGCGCCAGCGAGCACGGTTTTGGTAAAGCTCCACCACGGCACCGCTGATCCATGCGGGTCGTGCGTTGTCAGTGAGCCATTTGCAACAAGCGAGAAAAGCATCGAATAACCGCTGTGGAGGTGGGGACCGCAGGAGTTTGCCAGAAAACGCATCGGCGTCCTGATTGTGTTTGGGCGATGCTTTGGCTAATCTCGCACAAACACGCAAAAACAGGCAAAACCATGCATGATCAACATTCAGTTGCCGAACTTCCCTCGGTGCGTCGGCAGAAAATTCTCTTGATGCTCGAGCGCGACGGCAAGGTCATGGCCTCGGAATTGAGCCAGCATTTCGCAGTGTCCGAAGACACTATTCGCCGCGACCTGTCGGAACTGGCCACGGCCGGACTGGTGCAGCGCGTGCATGGCGGGGCGCTGCCGCGTCCCAAGGACACGGGCAAGGACTTCTTCACGCGGGTGGGTGAAACCGATGAGGTGAAAACCCACCTGGCGCAACTGGCCGCGCGCCAGGTGCGGGACGGTCAGATCGTAATGTTCGATTCCGGAAGCACCACGCTGCAGATCGCCCGGTCGCTGCCCTCGGACATCGCCATCACCGCGGTCACGGCATCGCCGCTGATTGCCATCGCTCTGGCCGAGTACAAAGGCATCAAAGTGATCGTGGCCGGCGGGCAACTCAACCCGGCGACGATGTCTGCCAGCGGGCATGAAACATTGCGTCTGATCGAGAGCATCAAGGCCGATGTGCTGTTCACCGGGGTCTGCGCGATTCATCCCGAGGTCGGCATCAGCTCCCTGCACTTTGATGAAATGCCGGTGAAGCAAGCGATGCTCGACAGCGCCTCCCATGTGATCGCCGTCACCACCGCCGACAAGCTGGGGGCGGTGGAGCCGTTTGTGGTCGCGCCGTGCAACCGGATCCATACGCTCATCACCGAGCAACACGTCGCTTCAGGCAATGTCGAGGATTACAAACGCCTGGGCATCCACGTGGTGCAAACGAGCCTCAGCATTCGCTGAGCCGCAACTCTGCGCACAATCCGCCCTGCGGCAAGTTGTAGAGCTTGAGGCTGCTGCCGATCTTGCTGACGATCATCTCAACGATGGCCAGCCCCAGGCCCGCGCCATGGGCGTTGCCTTGACTGTAGAACCGTTCGAACAGCCGGGCGTATTGCGCTTCGTCAATGCCAGGCCCGCTGTCGGCGACGCTGATGTACACCGCGCCTGACGGTTGCGGGCGAACCTGTACCCGCACTTCGCTGCCGGGCGGGGAGAAGTTCAGCGCATTGGTGACCAGATTCTGCAAGGCGATGGCCAAGGCGACCGGGTCGGTGCGTATCTCGCAATCAAGCTCACCTTCGAGGACCAGTTCGACGCTTTTCTCCAGCGCCAGCGGCGCCAGTTCGGCCAACTCTTCGCGCACCAGCGCGGTCAATTCCACGACACTCATGTGCGGGTTGTTCAGGCGCGGTTCGATGCGGGCCATGGTCAGCAACTGGCTGCCGATCCGGGTCGCTCGATCGACGCCGGCGACCAGAAACTCCAGCGCTTCTTCCCGTTGTTCCGGCGTATTGGCGCGCTGCGCGTTTTGCGCGTGAATGCGCAGGATCGCCAGCGGGGTGCGCAGCTCATGGGCGGCATCGGCGATGAAGCGTCGCTCCCGTTCCAGCAGGCTGTCGATCTGCGACAGCAAGCCGTTGAGCGCTGTTTGCATGGGTTCCAGGTCGACGGGCAATGGATCGAGTGTCAACGGCTGAAGGGTTTCGGTGTTGCGTCCACGGATCGCCTGGGTCATGGCGCGCAGCGGTTTGAGGCCCCAGCCGATGGTCAGCCAGATCAGCGCGGCCAGCAGCGGCACGCCGATCAACGTGGGCCACAAGGTATGACGGACGATGCGCTGGATCAGGTCCTGGCGAATATCGTCGCGCTCACCGACCCAGATCAACAGGCCTTGCTGCGGGTCTGCGAGCAAAAAGGCGCACCAGTCGCGTCCGTTTTCCATCAGGTCGTGGGAGCCGAGCGTGGTGGGCGGAGACTCGAGCACCGGGGCTTCGGCGGAACGCACCAGCAACTCGCCGTTGCTGCGCCACACCTGGAAGGTCAGCGGGGTTTCGTAGGGGTGCGCCGCCTCGCCATCGCCGACGCGGCTCATGGCGTCATCGAACGCCTGGTACAAGCGGTCCCAATCTGCCTCGCCGGGCGCCCGTTGTCGCAGTACGCCCTGGAGCAACCGGGCGCTTTGCGCCAGTTGGGCGTCGTAGACTTCTTCGATTTCATGGTGGCTGTCGCGCAAGGCGAGCCAACTGATCAGCACGTCACCGATCAACACCAGCACCAGCGCCGGCACCAGAATGCGCGCGCGGACCGAGATCATGGTTTGAGCTCCACCACATAACCCACGCCGCGCACGGTGCGGATCAGTTCGCTGAAGAGTTTTTTGCGCAGGTTGTGGATCAGCACTTCCAGGGTGTTGCTTTCGACCCGATCCTGCCAGCCATACAGTGCACGCGACAGGCGTTCGCGGGTGACCACTTTGCCGGGGCGCGCCATCAGTTGATGCAGTAATTGGTATTCCATCGGCGTGACCACAACGTCTTCGCCCTGATAGCTGACTTGCTGGGTGGCCGGATCGAGGCTGACGCCGGCGTGTTCGAGCAACGGCTGCGCACGGCCCTGGCTACGCCGCAGCAGGGCGCGGACCCGGGCCTTGAGCTCTTCGACGTCGAAGGGTTTGATCAGGTAGTCGTCGGCGCCCGCGTCCAGACCGGCGATCCTCTCGGCGGTGCCGTCGCGGGCGGTGAGGATCAGCACCGGAAGGTCTTGCTGATCGGCGCGCAATTGCTGCAACAGCGTCAGCCCGTCGAGCCGTGGCAAGCCGAGGTCGAGCAGCAGCAAGTCGAAGCTTTCGCTGCGCAAGGCGTGTTGCGCGCTGAGCCCGTCCTGTAACCAGTCGAGGGTGTAGCCTTCGGCGCTCAAGGCCACACGAATGCCTTGGCCCAAGGCACGATCATCTTCGACAAGCAGCAAACGCATGGGCGGTTCTCGGTAGGAAACAGACGACGGGACGGCGGCATCATGCCGCTCCCGTTAGCCTGCTGGCAGCCCCTTCACCGGGAAAGATGTAACGACACGTTGCCAACTAAGCTTGCATTAAGCTTGATTTTGCACAGTGCGGCTTCCTCATCAAACGAGCGTGCTCCTATGCGTAAGCTACTGCTGTTGTCCCTGGTTATCCTCAGCCCGGTCGCCGTTGCCGGCCCTCAATGCACCACTGCCGAACGTTCGCAATGGCAAGACCAGAAAGTCTTCCAGGAGCAACTCAAGGCCCAGGGTTACGAGATCAGCAAGTTCAAGGTCACCGACGGTAACTGCTACGAGATCTATGGCTTCGACAAGGACAAGCGCAAGGTCGAGATCTACCACGATCCGGTGACCGGCAAAGCGGTCAAGACCGAGATCAAAGGCTGATGCGAAGTGAGTCCCTGCGCCTCTGGGACCCCGTAGTACGGGTGTTTCACCTGTCTATCGCGGGTGTCTTTGTCGCCAACTACTTCTTCACTGAAGCCGGTGACGACTGGCATGTCTGGCTCGGTTATTACGCCGCCGCCTGGCTGCTGGTGCGAGTGGTGTGGGGATTCATCGGGCCGCGAAGTGCCCGCTGGGCCGATTTCTGGCCGACGCCGACGCGGCTTGTCGGGCAAGTACGATCACTGTTGGCCAAGCGTCCCGAGCATCGCCTCGGGCATTCGCCGATCGGTGCGCTGGTGATGATTTCGATGATGCTGGCGATGGCGATTCTGGCGCTCACCGGTTGGGCGATGGAGGAGGTCGATGCCTTGTGGGGTGCCGATTGGCCACTGCTGGTGCATGAGACCAGCGCCAATGTCCTGCTCGGTCTGGTCGGTATTCATGTTGCGGCGGCGCTGCTTGAAAGTGTTATGGTCCGCGACAACTTGCCGTTGTCGATGCTCACCGGGCGTCGTCGGCGTCTTCCTGATGATGCTGCGCGCTGATCACTCGCGTCCTGTCGCTTGCCCCCCCACCTGCACCTGCAACAGGTTATTCATGCGCATCTTTTCTGTTCGCCTGACCTTTATCGTCAGCAGTTTGCTGCTGGCCGTCATTTTCGTTGCCGCCTGGCGCAGCCATCCCGAGCATGTGCTGGCGGACTTCGCCCAGGCCAGCCCTCCCGGCCAGGCCTCGGGGCAAAAACCTGCGCCGCTGTACACCAGCCGTTTTGTGTCCTCCCACCTGGACGACTTTGTTCACTCGTCCTCAGTGACGGCCTTACCCAATGGCAACCTGATGGCCGTGTGGTTCGCCGGTTCTCGCGAAGGCGCGGCGGACGTCCAGGTGCGGGCTTCCCGCTTTGACGCCAAAACTGGCGAGTGGGGCGCGGAGCAGGTATTGGCCACGCGCGACTCGACGCGCCTGGGCACCCTCAAACACATTCGCAAACTGGGTAACCCGGTGATCGCCATGGCGCCGGACAATCGCCTGTGGCTGTTCTATGTCTCGGTGTCGGTCGGCGGCTGGGCCGGCAGCGCCATCAATGCCATGGTCTCGGATGATCTGGGCCGCACCTGGTCGCCACCACGGCAATTGATCACCTCGCCATTCTTCAACATCAGCACGCTGGTGCGCGCGGCGCCGGTGTTCCATGCCGACGGCTCGATCGGGTTGCCGATCTATCACGAGTTCCTCGGCAAGTTCGCCGAGTACCTGTACCTGAGTGCCGACGGCGTGGTGATCGACAAGTTTCGCATCAGCCGGGGCACCAATGCCTTGCAGCCGACCATCGTGCCGCAGGATGGACGTCGCGCCGTGGCCATGCTGCGTTATGCCGGCAACACCCATCATCGGGTGCTCGCCAGCCGCACGGAGGATGCCGGCCAGACCTGGAGCGAGCCGTACCCATTGGCACCGGCCAATCCCAACTCGTCGTTGGCGGCGGTCGGCATGCCCGGCGACGGCGTGCTGGTGGCGCTCAACGATCTGCGCGACGGGCGTTTCAAGTTGAGCCTGTATGGCACCAATGCCGGGCTCACTGACTGGCGTAACCTGGCCGAGCTGGATCAGTCACCCGATCCTGCGGGCAAAGCGTTCGCGCCGGGCGCCTACAAGGCAATCATCGGCGAAGGTTTTCGTGCCTCCAGCGGCGCCCGGCGCTTGCCGCTGGAACAACGTTTCCTGAGCAATCTGGATTACCGCGTGTGCAAGCCCGACGGTTGCGAATTCGAGTACGAATATCCGTATTTCAGCCGCAGCCCGGACGGTATGTACCACGTGGTCTACTCGTGGAATAACACCTTTATCAAACATGTCAGCTTCAATGATGCCTGGCTGGCGGAGCGCCTCTGATGCTACCTCTCTGGCAAGCCCACTTGAGTTTTACCCTGGTGATTTTTGTGCTGCTGGGTTCGTTCGATTTCACGGCGCGCTGGCGTCCGTGGCTGTTGCCGGCGCTGGTGCTGGTCAGCTTCATTCCGGTCGACGGCCTGTCCCTCGCCGCCTATGCGCGCAGCTTCACCGATGATTTGGCGATCAGCACGTTGGTGTTTCTGGGCTGGGCGTGTTTGCTGCGTCTGGGCGTGGTCCCGCCATTGAAAGGCGCGCACCGGGGCCAGGTGCTGCTGGCGTTTGCCGTGTTCGGGCTGGTGCTGTACCCGGCGACGCTGGGCCTGACTTATTTCGATCCCTACCGCTGGGGCTTCAACCCGCGCCCGATGATCGTCCTCACCGGCCTGGCGGCACTGGCGCTGCTGTGGCTGCGCAACGCCCTCGGCGTGTGGATGCTGGCGGCCGGTACGCTGGCGTTCGCACTGCGTCTGAAGGCGTCGGAAAACTACTGGGACTACTTGATCGACCCACTGTTGGCGGGGTACTGCGTGGTAGCGGGCTCAAGGCTGTTGGCGATGGCTGTCTGGCGCAGGATGCGTCCCGCGTACGCTGGGCTGAAACCTTCACTGAACAGTTAAGCGGCGCCTGCGTCAATCAACGAATGACAACACCGAGGTAAACGATGGGTTGGTTGCAATCACGACGCTTGCGCTATGGCGCCGGTGCCATAGGTTTGATGTTTTTGCTGTTCGCCGTGCTCAGGCTGGTGTTTGTACTGGGGTTTTCCGGGGTCGATCTGCGGGCCGTGGCCGCCAATCCGCAATGGCTTGAGACGCTGGGCATCGGCCTGCGTTTCGACCTGCGCCTGGCGGTGTTGCTGATGCTGCCGCTGGCCGTGCTGGCGTGGTTGCCGCGCTGGAATCTGATCCGTACGCCGGCGCTGCGTTGGCTGGCGAGGACGTATCTGCTGCTGGCACTGGCGCTTGTCGGGTTGGTGTACATCGTCGATTTCGGCCATTACGCCTACCTTGGCGTGCGGATCAACGCGACGGTGCTGCGCTACCTCGAAGACGCGCAAATCTCCCGGCAAATGGTCTGGCAGACCTACCCGGTGTTGTGGATCACCGCCGCTTGGCTGGCGGTGGTTGCGCTGTGGTTCTACGGGCTGATGCGTCTGGAGCGCCTGACCCTTGATCGCGAGCCGACGCCGATTCGTCGTCGGTCAGTCGCGTTCGGCGCAGGGCTGGGGGTGGTCGCGGTGTTGTTGGCGCTGTTGGGCCGGGTGGAAAACCTCAACCTTGAGAACCCGGTGCCGTTGCGCTGGAGCGATGCGTTTTTTTCCGGCAACAGCCAGATGGCGGCATTGGGGCTCAACCCGGTGATTTTTCTCTACGACACGCTCAAGGTCGGGCAGTCGCAGTTCGATGAAGAACAGGTGCGCCAGCATTACCCGGCGGTCGCCCGATACCTGGGGGTGACGCAACCGGACTCGCAAACGCTGACCTTCGAACGCCGTCAGGCTGCGCAACCGTACAAAGCAACCGGCGAGCGAGCGCCGAACGTGATTTTTGTCATGCTCGAATCATTGGGCACCAGCGCCGTGGGGGCCTATGGCAACCCGCTGAACCCGACACCGAACATTGATCGCCTGGCCGGGCAGAGTTGGTTTTTCAAACACTTCTACGTGCCCGTCACCGGCACCGCAAAAACCGTCTGGGCGAGCATTACCGGGGTGCCGGACGTCACCCGCCAGGAGACGGCAACGCGCAATCCGCTGATCACCCGCCAGCACAGCGTGATCAATGCGTTCACTGATTACCACAAGCTCTACATGATTGGCGGCAACGCCGGTTGGGCCAATATCAACGCACTGATCCGGCAAAGTGTCGACGGCGTGCGGCTGTATGACGAAAGCGACTGGCGCTCGCCGCTGGTCGATGTGTGGGGCATCTCCGACCTGGACCTGTTCAAGGAGAGTGACCGGATTATTCGCGAGCTGCCCAAGGACCAGCCGTTCTTTGCCTACCTGCAAACCTCTGGCAACCACCGTCCGTTCACCATTCCCAAGGACAACGACGGCTTCGAAGTCAGCCACCTGACAACCGAGCAAGTGCAGGCCGCCGGGTCGCGCAGCGTCGAGCAATACAACGCGGTGCGCCTGCTGGATTTCAACATCGGACGGTTGATGGAGATCGCGAAGGAGGGCGGCTACTACGACAACACGATCTTCGTGTTCTTTGGCGACCACAACACGCGCATCAGCCAGATTCCGCACATGGCGCCGGCCTTCGAGCAGTTGGGCCTGGAAAGCAACAACGTGCCGATGCTGATTCACGCGCCCGGCCTGTTGCAGCCCAGGGTGATCGAAGAGGCAGTGGGCCTGGCGGACCTGCTGCCAACGGTGGCGGGCATGGCTGGCATGCCGTTCACCAACGGCGCGATGGGGCGCGATATCCAGCAACCGGCGCCGGAGGGCGAGCGCGTGGTTCCGCTGGTCTTGCGCGAAGGTACCTTCCCGCTGATCGGTGGCGTCACCCAGCATCACCTGCTGCAAATGCAACATGACGGCAGCTCGCCGACCCTGCACGACCTGGCGTCGAACACGCCGACGGAGGATGTCGCCGAGCAGAATCCGCAGGAGTTCAAGCGTCTGGTGGAGCTGACGCGGGGCTTGCATGAGAGTTCGAGGCTGATGCTGTTCCGCAACGTTCGTGTGGATTGATGCGCGGCTGAAATCAGCCGTGGCCCAGCGCAATCGCAAACGACACGACGATCAGGCACGCAAACGCAAAATTGATGTTCATGAACGGGTCGCCCGAATTCCTGGAAGTGGCGACATCTTGACGATGTCGCCACAAATAAAAAAATTCGGCTTCGTGATGTAAAGGATCGAAGGAATCGATAGCGGCGCGGATCGCTTTCGCGAGCAAGCCCGCTCCCACGTCATGCGTCACTCAACATCCGCTCAAGTGTTTGGTCGTTCCGCTGAGGCGGGCAGGCGGTTGTCCGGCGGGCTTGCGCAGTGGCGTAGTTTTGAGCGACGCAGAGCCATGGGCAGTTTTAAACCCGCGTCGGGCTCATTCGTTTTTTCTCATGGACTTCAACGCTTCGGACAGGCGCAAAGCCAGTTCGGATGACGCGTAAGTGTCGGTCACAACTTCAATGTAGACACCTGAGGTCGAGCGGTTGGCTTCGGCCAGTGCAATTTCCAGTTCGCCGCAGGTTTTTACCTTGGCTGTGTACCAGCCGTCGCACCCCATCGCATGGGGCAGCTCGGTGTAATTCCACGGTGCGACGTCATTGTAGGCAATGTCCGGATCTTTGCAGAGCAGCCGCTCAATCAGGTATCCGTTGTTGTTCAGCACGAAAATGATCGGGCGCAGGCCCATGCGCCCGAACTGTCCCAGTTCCTGCACGGTCAGCTGATGCGACCCCTCACCGGTGAACAGCAGAACTCGTCGATCCGGCGCGGCGACGCTGACACCCAGTGCTGCAGGCGTTGCCCAGCCAATCGAGCCCCACAGCGTCTGGTTATAGAACGTCGCTCCCTGGGGTAATCGGCCGAAGCCGAGGCCCATCGAAACCGTGCCCGTTTCCGCCACGACCAGATCGTCTTCGCGGATAAATTCTGCCCAGCGCGGATAGAGCAGCTCTGCTGTGATGGGCGAGTCTTTATCCAGCGAAGCGGGGTGCCCCATCGATTCATTGGCGATGGTCGGCCATGTGCGCTTTTCAACACGCTCAGC